>NZ_JAPVYF010000009.1:0-88183 GCF_041431705.1 Streptococcus sp. 27098_8_74 | reverse complement strand
AATCAAATCTGGTAAATCAGGAAGGACCTCTTCTTTCCTACGTCTTAGAATAAAGGGAGAAATATACCTAGCCACTTCCTTTGGTGTTAACTTAAGGAAAGTTTTCTTAGCCGGTAAAAGTCCTGGTAGAATAATTTGGAAAATAGACCAAATCTCCAACAAATGATTTTCAATAGGCGTTCCAGATAGTGCTAAGCAATGTGGAACAGAAAAATCACGTAGATATTGGGCAATCTTTGTCTGTGTATTCTTCATGACCTGAGCCTCATCAAGAATGAGATAGTCATATTTACCAGCCTTATAGGCATCAAAATCCTGACGGAAGGAAGCGTAGCTTGTAATAATAATCTGGTGGTCTTCAGCAATGATGTCATCACGTCTTGGCTTGAGTCCATAAGAAACCGCTACATCTAACTGAGGAGCGAACTTTTTAAACTCATCCTGCCAATTGTAAATCAGGCTTGATGGTGACAAAACCAAGACTCGCTGCTCTTCTTCTAAATGTGCAGAGAGATAGGCAATGGTCTGCAAGGTTTTCCCCAACCCCATATCATCGGCCAAGATACCGCCAAAACCATAGTGATGCAACATAGATAGCCACTGAACACCCTTTTCCTGGTAGGGACGAAGGTCAGCTTCTACCTTATAAATTGGCAAATCAAAGGTCTCTGGTTTACTCAAATGTTGCGTTAAGAGTTGGAAATCTTTTGAAAAACGAACAGAATCACTTTCTGAAAGAGCCTCCATTAATTGATAGGCAGTCAATTGATTTAGTTCTAGGTGACCTTGCCCTGAATATCGAGCTCTTAGAGTTTTGAGACTCTCACTAATACGATGCGTCGCTTCGTCAAAAACAATCAACTGACCACTACGATTGATAAAATAGGGCGAACTTTCCATCAAAGCTGCTAAAGCATGATCCACATCTTCATCGTCAAGACTTGAAAAATCAAAGGAAATATCTAATAAATTCCCCTGACGCTCTACCTGAACCTGTGGACTCTGTTCAACCCGTAAGTCACGCAACTCCTGCCCAATCAGAACCGTCCCTGTATTTTCAAATTCTGCTAGAGTATTCGTAAAGAAATCATAGAGCTCTTGATTGCTACTTAATCGTTTAGATGACTGAAAATCAGGGGTGAATTCATGCTTAGCCATCAAACGGAAAACAGCCTGCTCATGACGATAGTTACTCGTAAATCCTAAATGACTCAACTCTTGTCGATTATGGACTAGGAAACCATCAAAATCAAAGGCTAATGTAAGTATAACCTCACTGTCACCTTTCAGATCAAAGTGAAATCTCGGTGTGAAATCCTTGATATTAAATGCTTTAGGAGCTTTAACTGGTCCCATAGTCCTAAAATCAAAAAGACTAGCAGCCAAGATAGCTTGTTCATCAAGATTAAAGCTGACATGCTTATTCAAATCGCTTCCGATTGGAAGAGAGCGTAAACCAACCAAAAGTTTTTGTTGTTTTCGATTCAGGCGATAAAAAATACCTTGATAAAAGAGAATACGATTATTAAAAAAGGCCTGACTATTCTTCTCAGCAACAGTCAATTCAATCATCTTAGGCTCGACAGAAATATCAAACGAGAAGAGATGGGCATCAGCAGTCAAATCCTCAACCAAAAGTCGGTGATATTCGGTTCCTTCCCATTCAAACCTAAAGCCATCCAAATCTTGCATCCGTCTCAAACCTTCCTCAAAAAAACCGTAGGGGAGACAAAGATGACGTGCATTATTCGGTAAAATAAAGTCTAAATTAATCTTGGCTTCATCTGGAATCATCCGTCCTAAGAAGTCTAAAAACGCCTGTGAAGCCTGGTCAAATTGAATAAGTGATAGGGGTTCATAATAGTTCTTACCTATCTGATAATAACCCTCAGCCTCTACAAGTTTGAGAAAGGCAGGAATATCTCGAATAACATAAGAACGTTCATCTGGTAAGCGACGTAAACGTATACTCCACCAAATCTCTGAACCAAAGGTAGATTCCTCTCCCTCTACCATCAAGCTATATCTAACAGTATCATCCTCATTTAGGGAAAGGCCTTCTAAAAATAAACCACCAAAAGAGTGTCCTCGCTCTTGGCCCTGAGAGGACTCTTGTTCCTCTTCCAATTCTGCCAAGAGACGCTGGCCTTCTTTGTCGTTTTTTAGATAATACTCAATCGCTGCCAAATGGGGACAATAGCCTTTTTGAGCGAAATAATCACAGTCACACGTGATTTCAGAATCATTGAGTGCATAAATTAAATGATGTTGGTCAACTGTTGTATCCAACTGAGTTTCTGAGACCTGATGAATGGTAATGAGATCCTTTTCAAAAAGTTCAATACCCTCATTACGGACTCTACCCGGCATCAATTTTGCCATAGTATTCACCCCTATCTTATCCCTCTATTATAGCACAAAATCCTTATAAACTAGGCCTTCACCAAGATAAAACAAAAAACACTCCCGAAGGAGTGTCGCAGATTATTATTCGTAATCAAGTTTATCTGAGTGACCTGAACCATTACCAACATAGTAACCTGTCTTACAGTTAATACTGAAGAGGTAAGTTCCATCTGGAAGGTACAAGTTGTAGTAACCATTACCATTGATGATGTTGACTGGCTCAAGGATGAAGTTATCTCCTGAGAAGTAACCACGTGAGTGTGATGTTTCGATAATCTTTTCAAGAACACCATCAGCCCATGTCCAAGCTGGGTTACTTGTATCTGCTACTACGTTTGCATTATAAGGCACACGTGAGCGATCACGTTGAAGGATTGATGGGTTATAATTTGTGATTCCGCGTGTTACAACTGTTGAAGCTGCAGCTGAGCCACCAGTAGTTCCTCCAGTCGCACCAGTTGAACCTGCTGAGTTAGCTGCTCCATTTTGCGCTCCAGAAGTATTTGATGCGGCCGCACCATCACCATTAGAAGCTGCTCCAGATGCGTTATCACCTGAAGGTGCAGCAGGACTAGCAGTATTAACACTTTCAGAAGCTGTCGCTGCAGATGTTGCGCTCGCAGCCTTAGCTTTTTCTTCAAGCTGAGTCTTACCACCCTTAATAGCTTCTTGGACAGTGCTGTCGAGACTCGCATTTCCAGTTGTTGTTACACTTTCTGGAAGATTATTAAAGTTAGCATCTGATTTAACAGCAATAGAGGCATTATAGCTACCATCTACAAGAGCATCTGACTCAAACTGACTGTTAATCTTTTGTACAGCTTCAATTTGTTTCTTCAAGTTATCATATTTTTTCTTAGCTGCATCATAATACTTGGTTTTCTCCAATTTCTTGAGCAGCTTTTCCAAATCTGATAACTTACCAAATTGATCATTAGCGAGTTTTGTTTGCTCGTCATCTGTGAAGAAATTCTTATACATTTCTTCAAAGGCCTTATTATCAGCAGCTGACGTATCCTTGCTTGATGATGATGTCACTGCTGAAGAAGCTGTGCTTGTTGTTTTCGCCGATTGGCTATGTGTTCCTTTATAAAGAGCATAGCTACCACCGATAATAGCTAAAGCAAGAACTGCTAGAGCACCGATAACAACACCTTTACGACGGTAAACTGGAATGTCACCATCAAAGGCACTCTTATGCGATGGTGAAATAGACTCTGAAGAGATTCTGTCTTCTGCAGATGGGCGATTAACTGCCATAGACACTTTTGGTGTTGTCTTTTCTTCATCAGCTTTTGCTCCAGTTACCCCTGCCACTGTTGATGCAATAGCTGCCAAATCAATAGTGTCTGAAATAGCAGCATCATCCAACAAAGGTTTTGAAGCTTGTGGCTCAGTATCGTCAATATTGGCAACATTGGCAACATTGGCAACATTGGCAACAGCAGGATTTTGTGGTTCTGGATCATCAATGTTAGCAATCAAAGGATTGTTATCATCAATATTATCTACCAATGCATCGTTATAGGCTGGCTGATTAGTTGAAGTAGATGAATCAGCGAGTGCATCACCAAGGTCAAATTTTTCTGTTTCTGACGTGATGAAACGATCAGCATTTGTTGACGTAATGATAACTTCAGAACTTTGACTTTCTGGTTCTGCAATAACCTCAGGTTCAACAGGGGCATTTGGCAACTGCTTGTCAATATGAGATTGAGTTTCATCAGCCTTGTTATCTGTAGCACCAAAACCAAATGTGACCGGTGTTACTTCTTCAGTAGCTGTTGTAGAGTTGATTGACTCATTAGCCATTGATTGACCAATCAAACCTGAATCCGCAAACTCCTGACGTTGCTTTTGAATAAAAGCATCCAAAGGTGATGTGTCGCCGTCAGCTTCAATTTTCTTTGAAAATTTTTGTGAGGCAACTTCTTCACGGTGTTGCTTGATATACTTATCCAAAATGCTATCTGTTTCTGTTACACCAGCATTAATCTCGGCTTCTTTTCGGACAGCCTCACCGACCGTCATTTCCTTGGCATCTTGGAAATCTAGCTCTTGGCTACCTTCATAGCCATTTTGTGTTTTATCTTCTGACACGTTTAATTTACCTTTCTAGCCTCAGAACGGCGAACACGCTCTCCAAAATATTGATATAAATCAACACGGAGGGTTCCGTTATAAAGCTTACGTTTTTTATCGGCTTTCATACCGTATTTGCTTTCAAATTGTTCATCGCTGGTCAAGATAAACTTGCTCCAAGTTTTAAGTGGCGCAAAAGTTTGACCCATTTCATTATACAAGATATCCACAGCCTTGTCATCCAACAAACGCTCGCCATAAGGAGGGTTTGAAATAATGACACCATTGATTTTATCTGTTTTCAGGTCCTGTAAACGCATTTGTTTCAATTTAATAACATCTTCAAGACCTGCCTCACGAGCATTGGCTTTTGCAATTTCAACCATACGGCCATCAATATCACAACCCATAATATCTAATTCAATATCGTAGTTTGCCTTGCTATCTGCTTCATTACGTACCGACTGTACTAAATCCTTATCCACCCAATTCCATGCTTCAAAGGCAAAATCACGATTAAATCCTGGTGCAATGTTCATGCCAATCATTGCAGCCTCAATACAGAAGGTCCCTGAACCACAAGTCGGGTCAATCAATGGTTTATCCGGATACCAATTACTAAGTTCAAGGATAGCAGCCGCCATATTTTCCTTAATCGGTGCTCCACCTTTATCAGTACGGTAGCCACGCTTAAAGAGACTAGCACCTGTGGTATCAATCAAAACCGTAGCCTTATCCTTCAAAATAGAGACTTCAATCTTAAATTCCGCTCCTGTTTCTTGGAGAGGCACTCCTTCTGGACGGTGAAAATACTTCTGCAATTTCTTCACGACAGCTTTTTTTGAAATCGCCTGAACAGATGGCTCATTATGAAGCTTTGATTTAACACATTTAGCCTTAGAAATTGGGAACTTTGCACCTAGCGGAAGATAATTTTCCCAGTCTAAAGCAAAAACTCCCTGAAAGAGTTCCTCAAAGGTACGTGCTGGAAATTCACCCACTACAATCTTGATACGATCTGCTGCTCTCAACCAAAGGTTAGTTTCAGCAATTGCACGAACACCACCTTGGAAACGCACCTTACCATTTTCAACCTGCGTGTCATAATCTAACTCACGCAATTCACGTCCAACCACAGCCTCAAGACCTGCTGCTGCAGTTGCTACTAATGTAAATGTTTCTTTCATTGTCATCCTTTTATCTCATTGTTACGCGTACAAACTTTCTTAACCGATAGCTTATTACCCACTCTTTTCTTTAAATATAAAAGAGAGAATTCTTGCTAAAAGAAGGCTGAGACATGTGTCCCAGCCTCACCTATATGCAATTTTCTATAAGCCATGTTTTGTTCCAGAAGTGACTAGGTACCACTTCCTTCGATAATCATCTGTCTACTGCAAAGCAGTCAGGATGGTCCGTTCGTTTCCAGCCATCCCATGCCCCTACCAAAGTTTGGGTTGCTAGCTTGAGGGGTTTACCGCGTTCCACTTTTTAGGTTTCCCTAAAAACTCCGTCACTGTGGCACTTTCAGAGCTACTAAAACCTATCCGAAGACTTAGCCAGTTCACTCGCCGTAACTTGAAAATCAAGTCCCTAGGCTTATTAATTCACCTAGCACAAACACTACTGGCATCACAGCCAGTGCTAGCATGGACTTTCCTCATGGAAGACTAGCAACCATGCGATTATCCAAAAATTGCACAAACCAGTTTTATTCGACGATTTGTTTTCCAAAGACCTCTTTCTCCAAACGACTGACACGTTTTAAGATATCATAGTTTGAAGCCGAAGCAACATTAGCATTCGCACGTGATGGCTCACTTGTCGCACTTGCGTATGCTGGGCGACTAGCAGGAGCTGATGAAGTCTTAGCCTTCAGTTTTGCATTTTCTTCTTGCAATTCCTTAACTAGAGCAATATAGACACCGTAATCTTTGATTACATCGTCTAGAAACTCATCAACTTCTTTTTTATCGTATCCACGCATGCTTGTTTTAAATTCTTGTTCGTAGATTTTCTTGGGCGTTAAATTAATCTTAGCCATTTTTATTCTCCAATACTTGTCTTATCTAACTTACTAATACTTTACTGTCTAATGTTTTTATGATACAGAAAAAAAGATAAAAATGCAAGTTTAAAATTCAATTATATCCTATTCCGACATGACTTCATTGAGGTCATCAAAAGTCAGTCTAGATACGGGATAACCCCTTGCTTCTAACATCATACCGTAAAAATATTTCAGATTTGTTTCATTTTCAGGTTCATAAAATAAATAAGCCTGATCTGTATTGTCAATGAGAAACTGATTAAATTGTTTAAACTGTGCTGGAGATTGGTAAGCGGGGAAGCTGTACTTGACAAAATCAACCTGCTTAAAGGCTGCTAGTTTTGTTTGATTCGCTTCATTCCAATTCTGACCATGCGTTTCAAAAGGGAAGAGGGTCGCTAACTTCAAAGGATAGTCTTTTTGAAGTTCTTTGGCTACTTCTAGTGCCCAAAATTCAAAACCGAGGTTCCCAGTAAAAATCATCCAATCCACACCATCATCCAAGAAACGCTTCAAATCACGTTTTATTGCTTTCTTGATAATGGTTACTTTAGGGTCCTTGTCTTTAAAAATACCGAGTTCAAAGCTCTTATAGCCAGTTACCAGTAGTGATGTCATTTGTTGTTTTCCTCGTTCATTTTATGGTATAATGAAATAGTCTTTATGCATATCTTATAAAGAAGAAGGGAAAGAAATGGTAAACTATCCCCATCAGATATCTCGTAAGATAGCACAAGTACGTCCTAAAAAATCAAATAGAGTTGACTTTGCCAATCGGGGGATGAGCTTTGAATCTGCTATTAACGCGACTAATGATTACTATTTGTCGCGTGGTTTAGCCGTTATTCATAAAAAACCTACCCCTGTTCAAATTGTCAAAGTCGATTATCCCAAACGCTCACGGGCGAAGATTGTAGAAGCTTACTTTAGACAAGCTTCTACTACCGACTACTCCGGCGTTTACAAAGGATACTACATTGATTTTGAAGCCAAAGAGACACGACAAAAGACATCCATGCCTATGAAAAACTTTCATGCGCATCAAATTGAGCACATGTCTCAGGTCATCAGTCAAGATGGGATCTGCTTCGTGCTACTTCACTTCTCGACGCTTAAGGAAACCTACCTTCTGCCTGCTAAAGACTTAATCGCTTTTTATCAGATTGATAAAGGGACGAAATCAATGCCTCTTGATTATATCAAAAAAAGAGGCTATGCAATTGCAGAAGCAGCTTATCCTCAAGTTCCTTACTTAGAAATCATTGAAAAATTATTAGGTGGTAACACATAATGGCTAAATTTAATTTCAGCAACTTTAAAGAATCACTTAACGGTTTGACTAAACGTGCTAAAAACATCAAGGTCAAGCGCTCAGATTCTTCTCGCTATAGCAAAGGAAAACGCTCTGCCGCTTCAGACCAAAGTTTGGGCTGGCGTATTGCAAAATACGGATTTATTGGACTGCTCACTTTCTTTGTAGTCTGTGTCATCGCTGGTGGTAGCCTCTTTGCCTACTATGTTAGCAGTGTTCCTAAACTTACCGAGAACAAACTGCAATCAACAAACTCAAGTAAGATTTACGACGCTAATGGTAGTCTTATTGCCGACTTGGGAGCTGAGAAACGTGAGAGTGCATCAACAGATGAAATTCCAACAACTCTAGTTAATGCCATCACCTCTATCGAGGATAAACGTTTCTTCACTCACCGTGGGATTGACGTCTACCGTATCATGGGGGCAGCTGTTAACAACCTTCGTCGTAGCAGCACCCAAGGGGGGTCTACGCTCGACCAACAGTTGATTAAGTTGGCTTACTTCTCAACTAACACTTCTGACCAAACCCTTAAACGTAAGTCACAAGAAATCTGGTTGTCACTCCAAATGGAGCGTCAATTCACTAAACAAGAAATCTTGACCTTCTACATTAATAAGGTTTATATGGGTAATGGTTACTACGGTATGAAGACGGCAGCTAAATCTTACTTTGGTAAGGACTTGAGCGACCTCTCTGTTGCCCAAGCAGCTCTTCTTGCTGGTATTCCACAAGCACCAACACAATATGACCCTTATGCTAATCCAGATGCTGCCAAAGAGCGTCGTAACACTGTTCTTAGTGAAATGTATGAAGACAAAAACATTTCCAAAGAAGAGTACGAGCAAGCTAAAGCAACTGATGTATCAGATGGCCTTCTTCCACTTACGAAGAAAGCTAGCTATGAGCCATACTTAGATAACTACATCAAACAAGTTATTGAGCAGGTAGCTACTGATGCCAATGCTGATATCTACTCAGCAGGTCTCGACGTCTACACTAACCTTAATCCAGATATTCAAAAATATATCTGGAACGTCTATAATACTGATGACTATATCTACTATCCAAATGATAGTTTCCAAGTTGCTTCTACTATTATTGATGTTACTAACGGTCGTGTTGTTGCTCAATTGGGATCACGTCACCAAGACGAAAATATTGCCCTCGCTACTAACCAAGCTGTTCAAACAGACCGTGACTGGGGTTCTACAATGAAACCAATCACTGACTATGCTCCTGCTATTGAAAAAGGTGTTTATACAAACACTGGTACGACTGTTTACGATAATCCTTACAATTTCCCAGGTTCCTCAACGCCAGTTTACAACTGGGACCGTAAGTACTTTGGAAGTATCTCATTGACTTATGCGCTTCAACAATCACGTAACGTAACAGCCGTTAAAGCTCTTCAAGCTGTAGGGTTGGACTATGCCCAGTCCTTCTTGAAGGATTTAGGTATTGAGTATCCAGAAATGTTCTACTCCAATGCCATCTCATCTTCAACATCATCAGCAGATCCTAAGTATGGTGCGTCAAGTGAGAAAATGGCCGCAGCCTATGCAGCCTTTGCAAATGGTGGTACTTACTATAAACCTTCTTACATTAAATCAATCAAATTTGAAGACGGTTCAACAAAATCATTTGATTCTAAAGGTGTTGAAGCCATGTCACCACAAACAGCTTACATGATGTCAAGCATGTTGAAACAAGTAATGACAGGTGGTACAGCGACTGAAGCTTATGTCCCTGGTACGTTCAACGCTGCTAAGACCGGTACATCTAACTATGGTGACGATGAATACTACAAGGTACAAAAAGAAAGTGGCGTCTACGCTTACCTTATGGTTCCAGATGAAACTTTCGTTGGTTACAATACCAAGTATTCTATGGCGATTTGGACAGGTTATAAAAATCGTAAAACACCACTTCATGATTCAGACCTTGATATCGCTAAACAAATCTATGGTGTAACAAGTAGCTACCTTAACCAGATGTATGGTGCGGGTTCTGAAGATTTCGATATGCCTAGCGGTGTTTATAATAATGGTAGCTATGTCTTCCTTACTGGTTCTTCAACATCAAATGTTTACACAGGATCACTTGGAACATCTAGCTCATCATCAAGTTTAGACTCAAGCCAAAGCAGTGACTCATCAAGTTCACAAGATAGTCAACAGTACGGCCCTGATGCTTCAACAAATCCATCGACATCGGCCTCTAACGGCTCTGAACATTCAAATTCAAACACTGCTACAGCAGAGGAATAAGAAATAAAAAGGGTTATCCGATTGGATAACTCTTTTTTTACTGATAAATTTTAAATAAACTACGAAAAACCACTGGAATCATTTCCCAGTGGTTTCATTTATTGTCTTATTTTGAAGCAAGGGCTCCCATTGGGTCCCAAGGAGCAAGTACTTGTGGCTCTGCTTCATAGGCTGCCAATTCTTCAGCTGTAAGGAAGTCTTTGCGGACAACGATTTGATAAGTGTATTCATCCATCCAAGCATCAGAAGCGACAAAGTAACCTTTTTGACCGACCTTGTCTCCCCAAGAGTTTTCAACCTTCCATTTAACAGGTTTGCCATCGACATCCAAATCAACCCCAGTCAATACCATGGCATGAGTCATGAGAGATTCACTGTAGTCCAAACGTCCTGCCTTATCTTGAGTCAAGTTAATATCCATGCTAGCTGTAAAGTCATAAACATTAGTTGCAAGAATACCTTTTTGACGGTCTGAAACTTGACCAACATCTGAACCAAACCAAACAGTTTCTCCAGACTTCATCTGTGCAATAGCAAGCTCTTTGAAACGGTCCATTGTGAGGTTGATATAACGAACACTTGGTGCACCTACAACATTACCTAACATCTCAACAGTATAAGATTTTCCGTAAGGTTTATCAGTTGTTGGAGCGTTGATAACTGACACATAGTCGCTGAGTTTGAGACCCACATATTTTTCAAAGAATGCTTGTGGTGTGATATTTTTCTCAGATTGATAGTTGTCATCCTTATCTCGGTAGGCAAAATCAAACTGACGTGGTGGTAAACCAAGAGTCATGGCAAGATAATTGAAAATTTCTTGAAGAAGCTCTTCCTTCTTAGCTTGAACAGCAGCTTGATCAGCACCTCCAGCAATCAAATCACGCAAGATTTGAGCATCTTGACGAAGAAGCTTATTGAGGTATTGATTAAGCTCACGACTATTGCTTGAAGCTACAGATTCTGGATAAACTGATTTTGGTACAACACCATATTTTTCAAAAAGTGATACGACCATATCCCATTGTCCACCATCTTGTTGAGGGGTATCCAAAAGGAATTTAACCTTACGACTGCCAATCTCTTGATCTGCTGTAGCAATAATTTGTTCCAAGAACCAGTTTGATTTTTCATACTTGTCCCAGAAGAAGGTGTGGGCTTGAGAAAGCTCGAAACTTTCCAATTTGAAATCTGAAATCAATTTGTGACGGAAAGTATTTAGTGCCGCAAACATCCAGCAACGTCCTGAAGCTTTCTGGTTAGACACCTCATCTTTAGTCAAATCGATTGAGAAAACATGGTCGTTTTCAACTTCTGATTGACGTGTTTCGATGGATTTGAGCAAGCCATTATGAGTTACAGCATTCTCAATAGCACTGTACTTGGCATTGGCCTCATAGTCTGCAAATAGTTTATCTGTGAAATCTGTTGATAGTGAAGTCATAAGATTCCTCCTTTTAAGCCTTATTCCTCTCTATTTTATCACTAATTTCTGAAAATTCAATTTAAAAATAACCCTAGGTTTGACCTAGAGTTACGACAATCTTATTCCACTTTATCAAACTGCGTTTCAGGTGCTAGTTTCGTTGGTTGACAAGACATGATAAGGAGGACAATGCTTCCAATCAATGAAAAGATAACCAAGATTGGTACAAGCCCTATATAACTTAGAAGTACCCAAGCCGGATGAAAGCCTGCATCTCTTAAACGACGGATTTGTAGAGACAATTGAGGGATAAGTTCAATTAAGCTAAAAAGCATTAGTGGCCAAGCATAGGTAATAATTATTTTTTGCAGTTCAGTCTGATTATTCAACAGAGCTGGGTCACTAAGGTCAACATTACTGAAGAAAGGAATAAGAACACAAAAAACAGTAAGAATAGTAATAATAATGACATTAACCAAGTAAGCCCACCAGTAGTCTGGACGAGTCGAACGTCCGCTAAAATCAAAGGCACGTTTCCAAAAATCAATATAAGCTTTGATCATAATTCATTTCTCCTCTTATTTCCAAAACTCATCAAAAATAGTGATTGGCAAGTGACGTTTGTGTTGACCTTTACGCCACCAAGTCTCAATAGTATCCTGGGCTTTGGCTGATACTTCCTTGCCTTCAAGGTAATCATCAATTTCACGGTAGGTCACACCAAGTGCCACTTCATCAGCGATTCCTGGTTTATCCTCTTCCAAGTCCGCTGTTGGCACTTTTTCATAAAGGACCTTGTCCGCACCAAGTTCTGCAAGAAGGGCTGCACCTTGACGCTTGTTTAGACGAAAGAGCGGCAAAATATCCGCACCACCATCGCCAAATTTTGTGAAGAAGCCAGTAAGGTTTTCAGCGGCGTGGTCTGTCCCGATAACTGCCCCACTATTTTCTCCCGCAACCGCATATTGGGTAATCATACGTTGACGGGCCTTGATATTACCCTTGTTAAAGTCAGAAACGGTTACGCCTGCCTTGGCAAGTTCCGCAACCTGACCATCAACAGCTTCTTTGATGTTAACCACAAGACTCACATCTGGCTTGATAAAAGCAAGAGCACGTTGGGCATCATCTTCATCTGCTTGGACACCGTATGGTAAACGAATGGCGATAAACTGATAGTCTTTTCCTGTCTCTGCACGGAGCTCTTCAACCGCAAGTTGTGCTAGACGGCCAGCCAAGGTAGAATCCTGACCTCCTGAAATTCCCAAAACATAGGTTTTTAGGAAAGGATGCTTTAGCATGTAGGCCTTCAAAAAATCAACAGAATTTCGAATCTCTTCTTTTGGATCAATGCTAGGTTTAACGCCTAGTTGAGCAATAATAGTTTCTTGCAAAGTCATAATTTCTCCTTTTACTCTGACAAGTCATGGGCTTTCTTACGGACATTATCAATCAAGGTCATCTTGTTTTCCCAGACATCTTTAGCCAAGTCAACTGGATAATCTTGAGGGTTAAGCACGCGCTTGTACTCATTCCAAAGCTCATCCAATTCCTTAGTCGCATAAGCCTTGATTTCATTAAGACTAGGCAAGTCATAGATGAGTTGCCCCTTGTCGTAGATTGGGACCAAGAGTGGCACTGCATCAAAATCACGAACAGTCTTATTAATGTAGGTGTATGTTGGGTGGAACATATTAATTTCTTCTAGAGCGTTAACATCCGTGTCTGCGAAAGTGATATAGTCACCTTCTGATTTGCCCTTAGCACGACTCGTAATACGCCAGACTTGCTTCTTACCTGGTGTCGAAACCTTCTCAGCATTGTTGGACAATTTGATAGTATCATGCATGACTCCTTGATCATCTTCCATTGAGACAATCTTGTAGACAGCACCCAAGGCTGGTTGATCATAGGCAGTGATAAGCTTAGTACCCACTCCCCAGACATCAATTTTGGCCTTTTGCATCTTCAAGTTGAGTATGGTATTTTCATCAAGGTCATTTGAAGCATAAATTTTGGCATCAGGGAAACCGGCAGCATCCAACTGCTTACGGACCTGCTTCGATAGATAAGCCAAGTCACCTGAATCAAGACGAACACCCAAGAAATTGATTTTATCACCTAGCTCTTTAGCTACACGAATAGCATTCGGAACACCAATTTTGAGAGTGTCATAGGTATCTACAAGGAATACACAGTCCTTATGAGTTGATGCATAGGCTTTGAAGGCATCGTAATCATTGCCATATGCCTGAACAAGAGCATGAGCGTGAGTACCAGAAACTGGAATGCCGAAAATCTTACCGGCACGAACATTTGATGTCGCATCCGCACCACCAATCACAGCTGCACGGGTACCCCAGATTGCTGCATCCATCTCTTGTGCACGACGTGTCCCAAACTCCAATAAAGGAGCATCTTCAATGACAGAGCGAATGCGAGCTGCCTTGGTAGCAATAAGAATCTGGTAATTGAGGATATTTAGTAAGGCAGTCTCTACTAACTGACACTGGGCCAAGGGACCTTCCACTTGGAAAATCGGTTCATTAGCAAATACCAAATCACCCTCAAGGGCCGAATTGATAGTCAACTCGAGTTTTAGGTTGGCTAGATAGTCTAGAAAATCCTCAGGATAGCCTAACTCTTTTAGATAAGCAATATCAGTTTCTGAGAAAGTCAGATTTTCAAGATAGTTGACAATACGTTCTAGACCTGCGAATACAGCAAAGCCATTTTTAAACGGAAGTTGACGGAAATAAACTTCGAAAACGGCCTTTTTATTGTGAATACCTTGGTTGAAGTAGACTTGCATCATATTGATTTGATACAAGTCAGTGTGCAAGGTTAAACTGTCATCTTTATACATGGAATTCCTCCAATCGAATAGGTACTTATTTTTTGTTACTAATAGCTTGTATATGTTGACTATTATAGCATTTTTGGGCAATTGTCTCCACTTTTCAGAAAGTTAATTATTGTTTGGATTTTCCGATTATTCTAATGGTTGTTTTGACAAAAAAGAGTAGCCTGGTGAGACTACTCTTCATTTCTATTCATATCTTAGGGACTCGACAGGGTCCATTTTACTTATTTTACGGGCTGGAAGGTAGGCTGATACATAGCCCATCAAGAGCGAGAAGCCAAACATGATGAAAATTGATGTCAGATTTAGATCAAATACCTTGCTGACACTTGGGTAGAGATGTGAAACAATCATGTTGGCCAAGCTTCCAATCCCCTGTGATACAAGGAGGGCAAGAGCCAGTGAGATACCCGTAATCCAGAGCGCCTCATAAACAAAGATAGCTTTCACGTCACGATTAAGGTAACCGACAGCCTTCATGACACCAATCTCTTTTGAGCGTTGCATGATATTAATATAGATGATAATTCCAATCATGACAGCTGAAACTAGGATAGCTTGTGACGAAAGGATAATCAAGAGTGCTTGGATAACACGGATGAATTTAATAATGACATCGAGGATGGCCTGCTGTGAAAGAACCAGGTACTTCTTGTTTTTCTGTAACTTTTTAGTGACTTCCTTAGTCTTGGCTGGATTCTTAAGCTCCAAAAGCATGTAAGAGACTGTTTTAGTGAAGCCATTTTCTTTGAGCAACTCTTCCAATTGTTTGGCTGGCATATAGCTATTGCTCTCTTCAGCATCCTCGCTGTCATCAACAATACGGACAATCTTAGTCTTGATATCCGCTACTTTAGTTCCCTCAGCAGTATTTTCAACAATCTGAGCTGAGATTTCTTTGCCGATAAAGTCTTTAGCCTTGAGCTTCTTCCCTGTTTCTTCATTATAATGTTTGACAAAACTCATCGGAAGGGTTAAACCCTTTTCATCTACGGATTTAAAAGGCTTCCCGGCTGAAATCTTATCCTTACCATTGCGAGATGTAGATATTTTTGTGTTCTTGTAGAGACTGATAACCTGAGAATAGTTAGGAAGGTCCTTGCTGAAATCCATGGTCTTACCATCAAGGGTAAGACTTGCCATGTTCATTCCAAAGGGGCTCTCCAAATATTTAATGTCATCACTCTTAATCTGACTACGAATAAACTTCTCATCCTCCGCATTTAGAACCCCTCTGGCTGCTGATTTAGCACTAAGACTAATCTGAATTTGGGATGGAATGTTGCCACCATCGGTACTGTCATTAATCATACCAACAATAGCATTCCCCAAACCAAAGGAAATTAAAACACCGATAAAACCAATGGAAGTTGCCGTCGCAATCAAAAGATTACGCCACTTACGTTCCATAAAGTTGCTCAATGACAATTTAAGTTTATTCTTGAGGGTCAATCCCTTATTTTTCGATTGTTTCAACGACTTCACCATCCTTCATTTTAATGACAACATCCGCATAATCCGCCACCTCAGGGTTATGGGTTACGATAATCACAGTTTTACCTGCCTCGGCTAGCTCTTTAAAAATTTCGAGAACATTTTCCTGAGACTGAGAATCAAGAGAACCAGTCGGTTCATCAGCCACAATCATTTCTGGATTATTAACTAGGGCACGGGCAATGGCCACACGTTGTTTTTGCCCACCAGAAAGCTGCTTAACATTTTTCTTGATAAATTCTCCGATTCCAAGACGGCTGAGCTCCTTTTCTGCAATCTCGATCATCTCTTTATCAGTCATATTTTTAACGTAAAGAGGCATCTTGACATTTTCAAGGACTGATTGATGAGGGATAAGATTGAAATTTTGAAAGACAAAGCCAATATGGGCCTTTCTAAAATAGGTCAGGTCACGCTCTGAAAAATCGCGCATGTTCTGATCTTTGAAATAAAGATTTCCCTGATACTGACTATCCAAGCCGCTAATAATACTGAGCAGACTGGTCTTACCACAGCCAGATGGACCGTAGATAGCAGTGATCTTTCCTGGTGCAATCTCAAGTGTAACATCGTTCAAAGCGCGCTCTTGGTTCGTACCGTCGAGATTATAGTACTTTGAGATGTGGTCAATGGTTAAAATGGACATGGTTTCCTCCATAAAATTGATTAAGATTAGAATTCGATTAACTTTTAGCCAATTATCTGCTTAACTATTTCAAGCAAAATAGCAGAAATACTTAACTAATAGCCTTCTAAAACGATACATTAATTATAAACATTAAATGATTATAAAAATAGTGACATAAATGTCACTATGGCATGAGAAAAAGCCAAAGTCCCTAAGACTTTGGCTTTAGTTTATTGACAATAAATACGAATAGCTTCTGCGAGAAAAACTGCAGTCCCTGATCCCCCGACTTTATCGATAAAACTAGAAAAGCGATTATCTGTTTGGTACATCTGACCTAAACCAGCTAATACCGTTTGGTCACATGGATAAAAATGCTGACTAATATAGTCTTGTAACACCTTTACTTGCTCCTGAACACTATTGTCATCAGGATTAGACTCTTTGAGCTGGCCGAAAGTAGACATGATTGCGGCCAGCTCTTTGGTAACTTCAGGGAAGGACTCCTCCCCCTTAGCCGCAAAAGCTTGATAAGCTTCTGTCTGACCCCATCTAGCCTGAGCTTCTTCCTGAAATGCTTCCACAGCTTTTTGATCAAATGCTTCAAATGACATTTCTTCTTCCTCCACTTGTAAGGCCTTGGCATGGGCTATGACAGCTTCTAAACGGGACTTTTTCAGCTCTAAAAGCTTGATTTGATCCTTAAGCGCTTGGACTTTATCATAGCCTGCTTGACCTACGATTTCATTAATTTTTTTGAGAGGAAAGTCTAACTCACGGTAAAGCAATATTTCCTGCAAACGGACAACCGCATCGCGATTATAGTAACGGTAGCCATTCTCAGCCACAACTGACGGTTTCAGCAAATCAATTTCGTCATAATAATGAAGGGTGCGTACACTGACACCTGATAGTTGGCTCACTTCTTTTACAGATTTCATTAGAACTCCTCTCTGATTAAGAGTATAGGCTATGACGTGGCGTGAGGGTCAAGAGGAAAAAGAGTATTTTTTTGAAGTTTACTATAATTTATTACTTTTCTTTTTCTGGCTTCGACGATGCAGTAAAGCTTGATTAATACGCTGTGTTCTCATATGCATTTGCCAAATGAGATAAAGCCAGATAATAATATAAACAAAAATGAAAACAATCCAGATAGCAGGGTTCGTTAAAGCCTCATACCAGCCTGATATCAGACAAGTCACTGTAAGTACAATCGCCGTCAACAAGAAATGCAAGACTACTCTTAATCTGTACGACATGCGGTCAAGCTCTTCCAAAATCCACGAGAGCATTCCCATTAAACCACTCATCATAAAGAGGGCTAAAATATTTCCTACACTAACTTTGGGATAGATAATCTGGGGAAATAATTGACCAAGTAAAAGGAGTGCAAGGTAAAAGAACGATCCCGTTCTCACGCCGGATACAAAATAAGCAATTAAACGTTTCATTGGTTCCTCCTACACCCCTAAATAATCCATCAAAGATTTGACATATTTTCGGCTGACACTAGACTTAACTCCACCTGTCATTTTAGCCATCATATTGCCAGAAAAACTATCCGATAGTGATTCCAAATGATCTATATTCATAACAGCATGACGTGATATCTGTAAAAAACTTCGACGATTGATGCGATGCTGAAAGTTTGTCAGTGTCTCTCTCATCGTATAGGTATTGTTTACGGTATAAATCGTTAACACATTCTTCTCAATCTCAGCTAGAATAATGTCATCAATTTTTACCATAACCAAATGATCATCCGTTTTAATAGGAATCACCACTTGATTTACAACTGAAAATTGTTCGAGATAATCCATTACCTCTCGTGCTTGATCAGACAATCGCTCTGCTTGGATGACCACACAGGGATCCTTTACCGAAATATCTGATTTTTCTTCAAAACGAAGTTTCATTCCTATTCCAACTCTCACTTATTTTTTCTGGCTAGTTCTTTTCACTAAAACAATCCAAAGAATACTTGCTAGAAGAATACCTCCTAACACTATAAGGTAAGTATTTTCCTTTGTCAACAAACCTTGCCACTTGAGCTGAACGCCCATTTTTTCTTGGAACTCTCGAAGAAGGTTATCTTGACCTTTAAAGGTCTCACTTAATGTTTCTTTCATGAGTACTTGCCGATAAAGTGCAGCAATATAAGTTGCTGGAGTACATTTCATTAGTAGTTGTGCAAAATCAGGTAAAACGCCCAAAGGTACATAAGTTCCTACCAAAAAACCAGAAGCTGTCCCCACTATGGTCGCAAACTTCCCCAAACTGTCTACAGATTGGAAAAAATAAACAAAAATGGCATTCACTAAACTAGAAAGCAGGCTACTAAGCAGCATGATGAGGAGCACCTCAGGTAATAGAGAAAGGGTTGGAACTTCTCTAAAATAGCCACACATCAGTACATACATTAGGACTTGCATGGCAAAAGAAATGATGATTGCACTCGCTAGATACGAAAATGGTAACCGCCATTTCCCATGATTCGATAAATAAAGATCCTGATCTACTTGATGTTCACGGTCCTTTACCAACTGAGTCAGGGCAGCCAGACTCGTCGTTGTCCCTGTCACAGCCAGCGCCCCACTCATTAACCAATTATTTAACAAAGGACCACTATTGGGTAGCTGATTCCAAGCATCTGTTAGATTTTTTTGAAGAAAAATAATATAGAGAATAAAGGAAATCAAGGCTCCCAACAAGGAGAAGAAAACTCCTGAACGATTCCTGAAGTACAATAAAAAATTTCGCTTTAGTAAAGCTAGCATTAGCGAACCTCCCTTCCTGTAAGTGCAATAAAGGCGTCATCCATGGTCCCTGGACGAAACTCAAAATGGGCTATTCTATCTCTAACTTGTGCCAGGTAATCAATAGCTTCCCTTTCACTCTCGGGTTGAAAAACATACTCCATTTGACTTTGTTGCTCTACTGACATTCCCGAAGTTTTAAGACTTTCTATCTGCTCTATCTCCTTGAAACGAATCTTCAAGATGTTTTTTGCATACTGGCTCTTAATATCTAATGCCGATCCCTGAGCAATCACTTTCCCATGGTCCACAATATAAATCTGATCAGCTTCATCTGCTTCGTCAAGATAATGCGTGGTCAGTACAACGGTCATTCCCTCTTCTCTCTGCAATTGATAGAGCAAATCCCAAATAGACTTTCGAGTTTGGATATCTAAACCTGTCGTTGGCTCATCTAAGAACAGAATATCTGGTTGTGAGAGTAGAGCACGCGCAATGTCAACCCGACGCTTTTGGCCACCTGAAAGCGTCCCGTATCTCTGCTTTTGGAAAGCTGATAGACCTAGCCGACCAATGAGATCAGACACACGATTGGGTTTCAGTTCTTTATACTGTCTGGCACGAATGGCCAGATTTTCCCTAACAGTCAGCATCTCATCCAAAACACTAGTCTGGAAGACCACACCAATTTTAGTACCGGGTTCATAGATGATTTCACCTTGCGTTGGTTGTTTCAAACCAATCACCATGGAAATTGTCGTTGATTTCCCCGCCCCATTTGGTCCTAGAATCGCATTAAACGTTCCCTTTTCAAACTGTAAGTGAATATTGTTTACGGCTAAATGATTTCCATACCGTTTACTTATGTTTTTAGCTTGTAATATCATGTTCTCTCTCCTTTTGATAGAACCAGTCTAGCAAAAAAGCCGTTTAAAAAACGGCTTTTGGGGATAAGTGGTCAAAATGAGAGTCCAAGTGGAGGGATGGAAGAGATTAACAGTGTTTTTCATAAAAATCAATTTCCCCAATAAAAAAGAAAAAACTGACTTTCAACTTTAATTGCTAGTAAGACAGTAACACAATCTCTCACTATGAGAACCCATCAAAAGGGGGAATGAATTACTTTTTATATCATTTCCATAGGATTTGTAGTATTGCTTCTTCAAATGCCTATCAAAAAAATGAATCGTAGCCAACCAAGAATCCTTACTCTCTTTCATCAGTAAACGCCAATCTTTTCGATAGCGATGATTGGGTTGATAAGCTACTGTCAACATGTGACCTGTTTCATGGTATTTTTTAAATGTAATGTGGTGGCCTTTATAATGTGAGACAATTTTGTCTATTGCTGACGAGGCATCCCATATTTCATCAACAGTACTTCCGAGTAATAAGATTGGTGAGTGCATTTGACCAATATCTATCCTAGCAGAGCAATCTTTAGGGAAGGATTTTTTTAAAAGTTTGCTGAACAGATAATCTCTAAGTCGAAACTTTTGATAAGGAAGTTCTTTTTGCAAATACGTCCAAGAAGAAGTATGGGAGTTCCATTTTCCTTTTATCCCCTCATACACCACATCAGAGGGTGAATTTAGTACCAAACATTGAACGTCATTAAAAATGCTCTCCTCAGCTAAAACTAACTCTGCTCCCTTAGACCGTCCATAGATTCCAATTCTTTCACTATCTACTTGAGGATGCTGACGTAGATAATCCTTTGCTTCCACAAGGCACTCTAAAGGAATACGTTCCAAATGTTTTGGCAACCCCTCTAAACCAAAGTAGGCAACTGCTAGGCAAATATAACCTCTAGAAGATAGAAGCTGAGCTATATTCTGTGCCTTTTCAATCCTTCCTTCACTACCGCTCACAATAATCAATGCTGGTGCTTTTATTGCCTTTTTATCATAAAAGAGTCTCCCTTGAAAATGTTTCCCGTAAATATCTTGATGACTAATTTGCGAACTCATGTAATGTCTTGTGAAAGTTCTCTCTGCGACGACAGTATTACCTTGTATAATTTTGATTTCCACAAAAAAGTGATCTAATAAGGGAATTTTAGAAAGAGAGTTTGGAAGTTTCTTTTTCCTATTGGTCAAAGGTTTGGCATTAAAGAATAACCCCATTGTTGCAATGTCTTCATAAGAGCCAGAACAAGATGGAGTTTGTGAAATATCAATAATACCATTCTTATCTGATACAAAAGTCGCTGCTGATTTCCATAAAACATCATGAGCTAAAAGCATGGGAGCATTGATACAATAATAATCGGATAAATACATTTCGACTCGATATATTTCTCTTGGTTTTAAGCCATCGATGACAATATTAAAAGATTCGTCTGCTAAATCAGACTCTGAGATCAGTTCAATTTTTATATTCATATCTTCCTCTTTTTGTTAATGTGATTAACAATATAGTTTTTAAATTACCGTGATTTTTACCACGGTAATTCTTGCCATACCTTTTCAACATCATCCATCAATTTCATAACCATTTGAAGGTCCTCATCACTATAGTTTTTTAAAACTGAAAAAATGGCTGTCTCAATATGTTCTTGTTGCTCTTTATGAATGTTAAAAACGTCAACCCCTTTTTTTGATAATATCAGATATTTATTTTTTTCATTATCCGGTGCAAATTCAAAAGAAACGAGGTCTTTCTTGGTTAAACGTCTAACACTCTGAGTAATAGCACTCCTAGACACTTCAAGTAACTCAGATAATTTCACTAGATTCACAGGCTGATTGCGACCTATTAGGTCAATCAAATGGACTTCATTAATAGTGATTGATTTATCAATACTATTCCTATGCTGATCCTTTTTCAACCGTTCAAAGGCTAAGGCAAAGCTGTTAAAACGATTATTAAACTTATGCAGTTCTTTCTTATTCATAGTTTCCTTCTTTTTGTTAATGATATTAACAAAATATCGTTTTCTTGTCAAGAAGAGTAAAAAATCCTCCAGAGCTTAGCTCTGAAGGATTCACTTTTATTTCACAACAATGTTAACAAGTTTATTAGGCTCAAACAGTTCGGGAAACTGTTTGAGGTTGAGCATGAACAAATAAATCGGTTATTTCACAACAATGTTGACAAGTTTGTTCGGCTTCAATAGTCCAGTGGACTGTTGAAGGTAGCAGATAAGGCTAATAAACTCGTTATTTAACGACAATATTAACGAGTTTATTAGGTACACTAATTACTTTCACAATTTCCTTGCCATCGATCTCTGCTTTGACTTTTTCGTTAGCAAGAGCTACTTCTTGCAACTCTTCGCGTGAAAGATCTTTAGCGACCATCAATTTGGCACGGACTTTACCTTTGATTTGAACAACGATTTCGATTTCGTCTTCAACCAATTTACTTTCGTCCCATGTTGGCCAAGCTACATAAGAGATAGACTCACCGGTTGCTGCGACTGTTTGCCAGAGTTCTTCTGCCAAGTGAGGCGCAAATGGAGCAATCAATTGGATAAAGCCTTTGGCGTAATCCACATAGAGTTTATCTTCCTTGTTGGCAGCATTGACAAAGACCATGAGTTGGGCAATAGCTGTGTTGAATTTCATAGACTCGATTTGCTCAGTGACAGATTTAACGGTTTCGTTATAAACCTTGTCAAGAGCGCCATTGTTTTCCGCAACGATTTCTTTACTTGTAATCAAACGGTAAACACGGTCAAGGAATTTACGGCTTCCTTCCAATCCTTCTTCAGACCAAGCGATTGAAGCATCGAGTGGTCCCATGAACATTTCATAGACACGAAGGGTATCAGCACCGTATTGTTCCACCACATCGTCTGGGTTGACAACGTTCTTGAGGGATTTAGACATTTTGGCTGGTGCTTGCTCCAACTCTTCCCCTGTTTCCACATGGAAGAAGGAACCATCACGTTTTTCAACCTTGTCCGTTGCCACAAGAGCTCCACGGTGGTCACGGTAGCTAGTTCCCAAGATCATTCCTTGGTTGAAGAGTTTTTGGAATGGCTCTTTAGTCGGTACAACACCAAGGTCATAGAGGAATTTATGCCAGAAACGAGCGTAAAGCAAGTGAAGCACGGCGTGTTCTGCACCACCTACGTAGATATCTACTGGCAACCATTGTTTGAGGAGGTCCTCATCAGCCAATTTCTCTGTATTGTGTGGATCGATATAGCGGAGGTAGTACCAGCTTGAACCTGCCCATTGTGGCATAGTATTAGTCTCACGACGACCTTTGACACCATCCTCACGAGTCACTTCAAGCCAGTCTGTCAAGTTAGCCAATGGGCTTTCACCAGTACCTGAAGGGCGAATGTCCTTGGTTACTGGCAAGACAAGTGGGAGTTCACTTTCTGGAACAGCTGTTGAAGTACCATCTTCCCAATGAATAATTGGGATTGGTTCACCCCAGTAACGTTGACGGCTAAAGAGCCAGTCACGAAGACGGTAAGTGATTTTTTCTTGACCAAAGCCTTTTTCTTCCAACCAAGCCACGATTTTAGCAATCGCTTCTTCTTTGTTGAGACCGTTCAAGAAGTCAGAGTTGACGTGAAGGCCATCTTCTGTGTAAGCAGCCTCTTCAACGTTTCCACCTTCCAACACTTCTACGATTGGAAGGTCAAACTGTTTTGCAAATTCCCAGTCACGCTCATCGTGGGCAGGTACGGCCATAACAGCACCTGTTCCGTAGCTGGCAAGAACATAGTCCGCAATCCAGATTGGAATTTCTTTACCATTGACAGGGTTGACGGCATAAGCACCAGTCCAAACCCCTGTTTTTTCCTTAGCAAGGTCTGTACGAGCCAAGTCTGATTTAAGGCTGGCTTGGTGTTTGTAGTCAGCTACAGCCTCAGCTTGTTCAGGTGTTGTGATGGCATCTACTAGTTCATGCTCAGGAGCCAAAACAGTGAAGGTCGCACCAAAGAGGGTATCAGGACGTGTCGTAAAGACGGTAAATTCCTTGTCTGTTCCTTTCACTTTGAAGGTGACATTGGCACCCGTTGATTTACCAATCCAGTTGCGTTGCATGTCCTTGATAGACTCTGGCCAATCAAGGTCATCCAAGTCATTGAGCAAACGCTCAGCATAGGCAGTAATTTTAAGCATCCATTGGCGCATTGGTTTACGGACAACTGGATAGCCTCCACGCTCAGACGTTCCATCAGGAAGGACTTCTTCGTTGGCGATGGCTGTTCCCAATTCTTCAACCCAGTTTACTGGCACTTCAGCTTCATAAGCCAAGCCTTTTTCGTAAAGCTTAGTGAAAATCCATTGCGTCCATTTGTAGTAGTTTGGATCTGTTGTGTTGACTTCGCGATCCCAGTCGTAAGAGAATCCAAGCGCATTGATTTGGCGTTTGAAGTTGGCAATATTTTCCGCTGTGAATTCCGCTGGGTCATTCCCTGTATCCATAGCATATTGCTCTGCAGGCAAACCAAAGGCATCCCATCCCATTGGGTGAAGGACGTTGTAGCCTTGTGCACGTTTGAAACGGCTGAGGATATCAGTCGCTGTGTATCCTTCTGGGTGTCCTACGTGAAGACCCGCTCCAGATGGGTAAGGGAACATGTCAAGCGCATAAAACTTAGGTTTTGAGGCGTCTGTTCCTGTCTTAAAAGTGTGATTGTCAGCCCAGTATTTTTGCCACTTAGGCTCGATTTCTTTATGATTGTAAAAACTCATGGTTTCTCTCCAATATTCGTAATGCTTCTATTATAGCATTTTTGAGGGATTTTTAAAGATGATAAGGGAACTTTAAAAGGCAAATTCACTTGAGTCTGTTTTGCGTTCTTTTCATTCTTTTTAAGTTTTTTTGCGCTTTTGTATTGTGAAAAAGCAAAAAGATGCTATACTAGTATCAGAAAGAAGGTGACTCATGTATCAGGAGCAACGATTAGAGAAAATATTAACACTTTTGGAGGAGAGAGGAAAACTATCTGTCAAGGAAATGGTTGATGAATTAGAAGTTTCCAAAGATACTGTCAGAAGAGATTTCGACTGCCTCAGCCAGAGGAATTTGGCTCAGCGTACCCATGGTGGCATTCTTCCAGTAAAAAATACCACTGTTCTTGGCTTCCAGGAACGTCAGAAAGGACTCACTGAAGACAAGAAAAAAATGGCAGACCTAGCGCTTAGCTTGGTCAAAGACCAATCTCTACTCTTTTTCGATGTCTCTACCTTGATGCTTGAAGTCTCACAAAAATTGACTAAGAAGGTCACTATCTACTCCCACTCTTTGGACAACGCATTGGTCCTAAGTGGCAAAGAAGGCGTTGACTTTCATCTCTTGGGAGGAAGATTTTACAGTAAAAACCGCTTCTACTATTCGCTTCACGAAGCCCAGCTCTTGCAACATCTACAATTTGACTTAGCCTTCTTTGGAGCGGCTAGTCTCAATCAAGGAGTGGTCAGTTATGAGGACGAGGAGGATGTTGCTGTTAAGCAACTGGCCATGCAGGCTGCCCGAACCAAGGTTCTTATTGCTGAATCAGACAAGTATGAAAAACATTCCAAATATATCTTGGGCAAGATTGAAGGCTTTGACTACTGGATTACAGATAAGGAACCTGATTCTGATTTGGTCGAAGCCCTTAAAGACAGAGTAACGATTTTATATGATGGAAAGGATAGCGATTATGAATAATATCCGTTTGATTATCAGTGACATTGATGGCACTATTCTCACTAGTAACCACCAGGTAGATGAACAACTGATTGAGGTAATGCCAGAGCTTGAAAAGGCAAATATTCCCTTTGTTTTAGCATCTGCCCGTTCTCCACTAGGGATGCAACCAATCGCTCATAAACTGGGACTTCATGACAATCCCATCGCCTGCTACAACGGCGCCTTAGTACTTGAGGGTGACCGTACTATCATCCAACACCCTGTGGATAAAGCTGAAATTCAAGAACTTCTTAGCTACTTATCCACAGATTATCCAAGTGTCTCTGTGAATATCTACTCTGGCAAGGACTGGATTACCAACAAACTAGACAAATGGTCTCAGTTGGAAGGAAGTATCACGGGTGAATCTCCTATTATTAAGGAGCTGCAAGACACGGTCTCAGATTCAGAGCCTCCTATCCACAAGCTTTTGTTGATTGATGAGCCTGAAGTTATTCAGGACCTCCATCAAAAACTCCTAAGCATGGATTTTACACAGACAGCATTCTACTTATCCAAAGATAACTATCTTGAAGTCACAGCCAAACATGTTTCTAAGGAACACGCTCTCATCGAGGTTGCCAAATATTACGACCTTCCTCTTGAAGAAGTCATGACAATCGGAGATAACTTCAACGACAGTCCTATGCTGGCCCTAGCTGGCCTGGGAATTGCTATGGGCAATGCACCTGAAGGGGTTAAGGAAACTGCAAACTTAGTAACGACTTCAAATGATGAACATGGTGTGGCTCAAGCTATTACAGAACATGTCCTAAACTAAGCCAATATCTAATGGTGGGAACAGCCTTTAATTGCCAACTCGAATTTTAGAACAAAAGAAAAGGTGCCCTAGAGGTGCCTTTCCTTTTTCAACGAAAAAAGCCCTCCTCTTTCAAAGAAGGACTAGATTTTCTATAGGTAAAGAAGAAGACCCACAAGGATTCCAATGACGTAGCCTGCCAAAACATCACTAGGATAGTGAACACCACCTAGCACGCGCAAAAGAGCTAGAGCACCCGCCAGAAAAAGCATAACCCCACCTAGCCAGGGGTTAAGCGTCAGCGCCAACATAGCAATAACAGTCGCTGAGAAAACATGCCGGCTGGGAAAGGACTTGCCTAGACTGTCCTTCTTAATAAGGGGTTGGATAGCCCAAGTCTGGTATGGACGCGGTCGATTATAGAGACTACGACCAAGAGAAAGAAGGAAAAAGCCTCCCCCCATAATAAGCACTGTCGTAGAGAGAATAAACCACCCACCCCTTAGCAAAACCCAAATAAGAAATATAGGAAAAAGCAGGTAAAAAGTCCTAGTTATAATTTTGTTCAAGCCTTCTAAAACCTTAGCGTAAGAACGTAAAGGAGTACTAATCCTATCATAAAATCGTTTATAATTCATCATCCGTTAGAAAAAAGGGAGTGACACATAACTAAATTTCAAAAATCTAGCTTCTAGTCTCTCCCCTCAAGTTTAATGAGATAGTCTTTCGAGGTTGAAGTCACTTATCCC
The DNA here is from genome assembly GCF_041431705.1 of Streptococcus sp. 27098_8_74. NCBI lineage: Bacteria > Bacillati > Bacillota > Bacilli > Lactobacillales > Streptococcaceae > Streptococcus > Streptococcus sp. 27098_8_74. The sequence goes on along the minus strand of NZ_JAPVYF010000009.1, from coordinate 60,739 downwards.
AACCTCTTTTGTCTATCTTAAAGTTCAGCGATTTGGTAAAGTTCAAGTTCAGCAGCTGTTTCTGAACCAAACATGTTAATCATGATTTTAACCTTGTTGTTTTCAATTTCTACAACACGGCCTTCTTGACCCATAAAGGCACCATCAATGATTTGAACCACATCACCAACCTTGATATTAGTGTCAAAGACATCAACTGTTTGACCCATTGAAATCAAGATTTGACGGATTTCTTCTTCCAAAAGTGGTGTTGGTTTAGAACGGTTACCGTGAGATCCAACGAAACCAGTAACGTTCGGAGTATTACGGACAACGAACCATGCTTCGTCTGTCATTACCATCTCAACAAGAACGTAACCAGGGAAGCGGTTTTCCTCCACTTCTTTAACTTTACCGTTTTTCTCAACATTGACAGTTTGAGTTGGGATTTCAACACGCAAGATATTTTCAAGCATGTTATAAGTTTGAGCACGTTGCAAAAGGTTTTCTTTAACTTTGTTTTCGTATCCTGAATACGTTTGAAGGACGAACCAGCCCTTGTCGAATGAATCTAGCATTTGAGGATTCCTTTCTTTTTTCTAAATGACATTTAAACAACTTTGGCTAGCTATCTTCTAGATTCGAGTGTTAAATGTAAATGAATGCCTATGGTTTAATTCAAAGCGTAATAAAAAAGCCTGATGGCCCTTATTCTCACTTTTATCTGCATTTATTATAACAAAAAAGAGCAGGCATTCCCACTCTTTTTGTGTTTTCTTTAGAAAAAGTTAATCAGTGCTGACATAGCGCGACTCAACAATTCATCAAACGCATAGATGATGACAGTGAAGAACGCAGTATACTCAAGAACTGAAATAAAATCGTGCCAGCGTTGTTTACGGTCTGGCCAAGTCGTGTCTTTCAAGACTTTGAAAATACTTCCAGTTTGTCTCACGGTGTCTCCTATCTTGTTTCCTTATGCAAGGTGTATTTTTTACAATGTTTACAAAATTTGTTAACTTCTAGTCGTGTTGGTTTGGGAGTGCTACTCACATTAATTGAGTAGTTTCGGCTCCCGCATTCAGCACACGCTAGGCTTGCTTTTTTCTGTGCCATAACGCCTCCGTTCTTTTTATCTTACCACTTTTAGGTGCAATTGACAAGCTATCTAAACAGACCTGAGAAGGAGTCTGTAATCTTATCCCATAGGCTACTTGCCTGATCTTTAACGTCATTCACAACATCTGATGCCTTATCTGTCCATGACTTGTTACTACTATTACGTGAGTCATTTGGATCTGCCGTATAGTCTAGGGTTTGACCATCAGCTGCATAGGCATTTTCAACAGTAAACTCAGTACCTGGTGTATTTGGTAAAACATCCGCAGCGATATAGCTGAAGATCGTCGAAGCTGTTCCCGAGCTAGCTCCTGTTAGGTAGTGACTTTCGTCAGTCTTATCAAAACCAATCCAGGTCGTCATGACCACATCAGGAGTATAACCAATCACCCACTGGTCACTAGTCAAATCCTTGTTGAATTCAGCCTGAACAGTACCTGTCTTACCTGCCATTGTGTAACCCGTGTAGTTGGCATTCACAGCAGAACCATTTGAGAAGGTACCAAGCATCATGCTGGTCATCTGGTTAGCTACTGACTGGCTGATAACACGTTTAGACTTCTTACTATGGGTAGCAATAATGTCACCACTGGCATTTTCAATTTTAGTAATGAAATAAGCTGTGTTCATCTCACCACCATTAGCAAAGGTAGCATATGCCTGAGCCATTTGAAGAGGACTGGCTGTCACACCACCACCAAGTGAAATTCCCAGTTCTTCTGGAACATTGTCAAAGTTAAGACCAAATTTTTGACCGTAACTAATCCCCTTTTGAATACCGATTTGATTAAAGAGGTAAACTGCTGGGACATTGTAGGAGTTGGCCAAAGCTTGATACATGGGCACATCCTCTGTTTCAATATCACCATAGTTAGTAGGGGTATAGCCATTATAGTCGATTGGTTTATTCGGAAGGTCCTTATTGATGCTCCATCCTGAAGCCAGAGCTGGGGCATAGACTACCAAAGGTTTGATGGTTGATCCAGGACTACGTTTACCTTGGGTTGCATAGTTAAAGTTACGGAAGGTTGTGTCACTGGTACCACCTACACGACCTACTAGACCACGGACCGCTCCAGTTGTTGGATCAAGTGCCACACTAGCTGACTGAGCTGTACTACCATCACTTTCTGATGTAGGGAAGAGATAGGTATTTTCGTAGGTTTGCTGCATATTAGCTTGTGAGTTGGCATCCATCTCTGTGTAGATTTTGTAGCCATTTTTTACGATTTCATCCTCACTCAAGCCATAAGTCTTTGTAGCTTCTTCAATGACGGCATCAAAGTAAGACGGATACTTGTAGTCATCACCAGTCCCTTGATAGGTATCATCCAGGCGACTAGCCATATCAACTCCAGCCGCACTGTCGGCATCTGCTTGACTCAACTTCTTGTCATCAACCATGTTGGCGAGGACAGTGTTTCGACGGTTGGTCGCATTTTGGATATTATCGATTGGGTTATAAATTTCAGGTCCCTTAAGCATACCAGCGAGGGTCGCTGCTTCATCAACGGTTAGATTGGCAGCACTTGTCCCGAAGTATTTTTGGCTGGCGTCTTCAACACCCCAAACTCCATTTCCGAAGTAGGCATTATTGAGGTACATAGTAAGGATTTCTTGCTTGCTATATTTCTTTGTTAATTCCAAAGAGAGGAAGAATTCCTTGGCCTTACGAGTAACAGTCTGTTCTTGAGTCAAGAAAGCATTTTTAGCCAACTGTTGGGTAATGGTGGAACCACCACCAAAGCGCCCCATGGACACAATAGCCAGGAGGAATCGCTTGACGTTAACCCCGCTATTTTTATAGAAGGTACGGTCCTCAGTTGCTATGACAGCATTCTCCAAGCTATCACTAATAGCATCCAGCTCCACATAAGTCCCTTTTTGCCCTGACAATGAACCAGCTTGATTGCCTTCTTTGTCATAGATAACCGTAGTGGCTTTCAAGGCATCTTGAAGATCTGAAACATTGGTCGTCTTGGCAATATAGAAAAGGTAGGAACCTACTGTCAGAACCAGCACAGCTAGCATGATGAAGAGAATTTTCCCAATATGATAGCGACGCCAGAAACGGCGAATAGGATTTCTTGGCGAAAGCGTAAACTTACTCAAGAACGCCTGAACCTTACCTAAGGGTTTGGTGGTATCAATAGGTTTCTTTTGCTTAGAACGTTGATAACGTGACGTCTCTTGACTTTCCTGAGACATATCTAGGTCTTCAACGGCTTGTTCAACCTCATCAGGTTTCTTAGCAAAGAGTCCCTTTATCTTATCTTGTAAATCCTGCGATTTTCCAGCAGGATGGGATTCCTGACCCTTTCCGCTAGTTTCTTCTTTAAAAAGTTTGTTTTTTAGATTATCAAAAAATGTCATAACCTTATTATACCAAGTTTTTACAGGTTCTGTCCTCTTTTAAACGTTCATGATATAATGAAACCATGACTTTACACGTAGAAATTATCAATCCTTATCCTGCAACGACTGTCAAAGACTTGCTAGAAACTAAGCTCCTCATTCCTCGTAAGATTCGTCATTTCCTACGCACGAAAAAGCACGTCCTCATCAATGGAGAAGCTATTAATTGGCAGAGTCCTGTTGAAAAAGGCGATAAGATTAGCCTGACCTTTGACCGGGAGGACTACCCTGAAAAAATTATCCCTATGGGAAATGCCAGTCTGGTAGAGCCTCTTTATGAGGATCAGCATCTCATCGTGGTCAATAAGCCTGAAGGAATGAAGACGCATGGTAATGAACCCACAGAAATTGCTCTACTTAACCATGTTTCGGCCTATTGTGGGCAAACCTGTTACGTCGTTCATCGACTAGACATGGAAACTAGTGGGGCTGTACTCTTCGCAAAAAATCCTTTTATTCTCCCTATTCTCAATAGACTCTTGGAAGATAAGAAGATTCAGCGTCAATACTGGGCATTGGCTGAAGGTAAATTTCAGACCAAGGAGACTGTGTACAACGACAAGATTGGACGCGACCGCCATGATCGTAGAAAACGAGTGGTTGATCCTAGAAAAGGGCAGGTTGCCTATACAACCTTCACGCGCCTCAAATCCTTCAAAGGAGCCAGTCTGGTCAATTGTCAACTAAAAACCGGACGGACCCACCAAATTCGGGTGCATCTGGCCCACCATGGTCATGCCATTCTGGGGGACCCTCTTTATAGCCACCGCCCCGCATCTCGACTCATGCTCCACGCCCACACTCTTAGTTTCACCCATCCCTTAACACTCGAAAAAATCACTGTTAAGGCGAGTTCAGACAGTTTTGAAAAAGGGTTGAGAAATCACAAATAATAGAAGTAGGCTCATTCTCAAGCATAGTGCGAAAGGATTATCCTAATGATCCTCTAGTTATGACACAGTGGAAGCTTGCAAATAAGTTGCTTTTATTGACTTCAAAAGCCTTGACCGCCTTGAATCTCCCTTTACAATATGTTATCCTTTACATATCATTTAAAATTTGAGGGGTATTTAATTTATGAATCCAGTCGATCAATGGATAACCATTAACGCCAAGTATTTCCCAACAGAACAAGTTCAGTACATCCGTCAACGTCTTGAAGCACTTCCTGAGCAACAACTTTCAATGCTTTACTCAATCAGCTTCCAAGATCCAACAATGTTGTTGATTATTTCACTTCTAGGTGGGACTCTTGGAATTGACCGCTTTCTATTAGGACAAATTGGTCTCGGTGTTGGTAAACTTTTGACGTGTGGTGGATGTGGTATCTGGTCAATCGTTGACTTATTCCTCATCATGGATGCTACTCGCCAATCAAACGCTCAAAAACTATTTGCAGTTATTGGCTAATGAAAAACTATTTCACACGCTTGTGGGCCTACCACCAGCGTTTTTTTAGATTATATCTCTTAGTTTTAGTGGCAGTTTATGGAGTCTACCTTTTACATCTTCCAACACCACTCAGTTTAATCCTAAGACCATTTGGCCTTAAAGCTTGGAGTGCCGGTCTAACACGCGCTAGTGTTAGACTCTTACACCTAGATTGGCAAGGAGCCTGGGACTATAATCCACTGATATATCCTCTAGTGGTCTATATCCTAACCTATTTCTTTCTCTTTCCCATCTTTAGTGATAAGAAGATTATAAGGAAATAAAGTAAAGACTCCCATTGTAGTCCCCTTACACTATTGCTATAATTGTAATTATCAACATTTTTATAATCAAGATATCTGGAGGTTATACACATGAAGCAACAAGATTGGATCGATTTTTTCCAAGCAGTTAATGGTCGTAATCCAAGTATTCAAGAAATGGCTGAAGCAGCTCAGAAAGGCGAGTTTGTCCGAGAAACTCCCAAACAAACTGTCGAAATAACAAAACCTGTCCCACAAAAAGACACTGTAGAAACTAAGCAAGACTCAGAAGGTGTTGAGCCTACAGAACCTGCACCATCAACAGAAGTTGTAGAAACTACCGAAAATGATGTTGACAGCTATGACGTCGCTGAAGAGCCACTCACTAACTCTACAGCAGATGAAGAAGAAACTTTCCAAGCAACTAACTTATCTCAAGAAAAGCAATCAAAGACCTTCCAGGAACAAGTTAAACCTGTTGTAGAAACTGCCAGTCAGACTGTTAACCAATTTGCGAATCAAACTGGTGAAACTTTCCAACAAGCAAGTAAAAATCTAAACGAAACTTGGAAGAAACAAGACAAGAAAACCCAGACAAACTTCATCATGTTAGCCATCGCTGATATTCCATTTATCATCTGGGCCCTCGGAATATATTTAATTGGAGTTGCTAGCGATGAAGTTGGGGCAACGTTACCCTTAGCACTTTTCCTCCTAATTTTTTCTTTACCTTTTGTAGCACTTATAATCTTACCAGCCCTCCTAAATAAAACAGACAAGAAATGGCTAATCTTTGTCTTATCTATCCTCCTAAACTGGACATTCATCGGTTGGGTCATCCTTCTTGTTGTTTCTATCAATATGAATAAGGAAGCAGAGCGTATCAAGCAGCAACAAATGATGATGCAAATGGCAGGTGAACAAGGAAATTCTAATATGTTTAACCCTTTTCACTAATTAATCATTAACAATAAAAAAGAAAACCCAGAAAAAGTTTCTCAACTTTTCCTAGGTTTTTTCTTTTGCTTTTTAAATCTTAGTAACCCATCATTCCTGGATCCATAGCTGGCGCTGCTGGAGCCTCTGGTTCTGGTTTGTTGGCAACGACTGCTTCGGTTGTCAAGATAAGACTTGCTACTGAAGCAGCATTTTGAAGAGCAGAACGTGTGACCTTAACTGGGTCAATGATTCCTGCTTCAACCATATCTACCCATTCACCGTTAGCAGCGTTAAAGCCTGTACCAACCGGGCTGTTCTTCAATTTATCGATGATAACTGAACCTTCATAACCAGCGTTATAGGCAATTTGGCGAACTGGTTCTTCCAAAGCACGGAGGACAATATTACGTCCTGTAGCGTCGTCACCTTCAAGATCAAGTTCAGCAACCTTAGCAATGACGTTAACTAGGGCTGTACCACCACCTGCTACAATACCTTCTTCAACAGCGGCACGAGTAGCGTTAAGGGCATCTTCGATACGAAGTTTCATTTCTTTAAGGGCTGTTTCAGTGGCTGCACCAACCTTAACAACTGCAACACCGCCTGACAATTTAGCCAAACGTTCTTGAAGTTTTTCACGGTCAAACTCAGATGTTGTTGTTTCCAATTGAGACTTGATGAGGTTAACACGGTTAGCAATCGCTTCTGCGCTTCCCGCACCTTCGACAATAACTGTGCTATCTTTATCCACAGTTACTTTCGAAGCTTGACCAAGTGCTGCCATAGTTGCATCCTTAAGCTCAAGACCAAGGGCCTCAGTAATAACAGTTGCTCCTGTCAATACGGCAATGTCTTCCAACATTGCTTTACGACGGTCACCAAAACCAGGGGCCTTAACAGCAACAACATTGAAAGTTCCACGAATCTTGTTAAGAACAAGTGTAGGAAGAGCTTCACCATCCACATCATCAGCAATAATCAAAAGTGGACGACTGGTCTTAAGTACTTCTTCCAAGAGTGGGAGGACATCTTGAATATTTGAAATTTTCTTGTCAGTCACAAGGATAAATGGATTATCAAGGTCAGCGACCATTTTTTCATTATCAGTAACCATGTACTGAGAAAGATAACCACGGTCAAACTGCATACCTTCAACCACTTCGAGTTCTGTCTCCATACCACGAGACTCTTCAATAGTGATAACACCGTCATTACCCACACGTTCCATTGCTTCTGAAATGTATTCACCAACTTTTTCAGAACGTGATGAAACAGCTGCAACTTGGGCAATGGCTTCTTTATTAGCAACTGGTTGAGCAATGGCTTTCAACTCTTCAACCGCTGTAGACACAGCTGCTTCAATCCCACGACGGATACCGATTGGATTAGCACCAGCCGTTACATTTTTGAGACCTTCACGAACAATAGCTTGTGTCAAAACAGTGGCTGTCGTTGTTCCGTCACCGGCAATATCGTTAGTTTTTGAAGCCACTTCGCTGACCAGTTTGGCACCCATATTTTCAAAGTGATCTTCGAGTTCGATTTCTTTAGCAATTGTTACACCATCATTAGTGATAAGAGGTGAGCCAAAAGCTTTTTCCAAAACCACGTTACGACCTTTAGGGCCAAGCGTTACCTTAACTGTATCAGCCAAAGTATCAACACCACGAACCATTGCTGCGCGTGCATCTGATGAAAATTTAATATCTTTTGCCATAGTTACTCCTTCTTTATCTTAGTTTATATCTGATCAGCATTGACCTAAGCTAGGACCGCTAAAATATCTGCTTCACGGATAATTGAAACGGAATCATCTCCGTCTTTAACATTGACACCTGCACCATTTTCAACAAGGACTTTATCGCCTGCTGCAACACTAGGTGCAATCAATTCACCAGTAAGAGTACGGATTCCTTCACCTACTGCTAAAACCTCAGCAGTCTTTGTAGCTTCATGACTGGCTCCTGCCAATACAAAGCCACTAGCTGTTTTTTCTTCTGTTTCTTCAAAACGGACAACGATACGATCGCCCAATGGTTTCAATGCCATACCGATTACCTCCAAATGTTATTTGTTATTAGTAACGTTTGAAACGTTATTTTTAGCACTCATTAACCAAGAGTGCTAATCTATATATTTATTTTAGCACTTGGTCAAAAATAGTCAAGAAAAAACTACCCAAAATCTAAACTTTGGATAGTTTCTTTTTGCTTATTAACCGAGTACCAAGGCATCGTCATTGAGGACTTGTCCACTATTTTTGTGGAAGAGATCCATAAGTTCTGCAACAGTGAGATTTTTCTTTTCCTCACCTCGCACATCGACGACGATTTTACCATGATAGAGCATGACCAGACGGTTCCCATATTCGATAGCATGTTCCATATTATGGGTAATCATAAGAGTTGTCAACTCTTGTTCTTCAACAATCTTACGCGTCAAATTCATGACCATGTCACTTGTCTTAGGATCTAGCGCAGCTGTATGTTCATCTAAAAGCAAAATCTTTGGGCGAACCAAGGTCGACATAGCAAGTGTCAAGGCCTGACGTTGTCCACCTGACAAGAAATTAGCATCGGTCTTCATACGATTTTCAAGCCCAAGACCAAGATCTATCAAGGCTTCCTTGAACACTTGACGTTCGCTCTCAGTAATAGACTTTTTAAAGAAGCTACGTTTCTTACCTCGACGATAGGCAATCGCCATATTTTCTTCAATAGAAAGGTTTGTCGCTGTCCCCATTCGAGGATCTTGGAAAACACGGCTAATATCTTTAGAGCGCTCATCTACAGATGCTTTCTTAATAGATTGTCCCTCCAACAAGATATCCCCTTCATCAATGCTAAGAACACCAGCGATTGAATTCATCAAGGTTGATTTACCAGCACCATTTCCTCCAATAACAGAGATAAAGTCTCCCTGCTCAATGTCGAGATCCAAACCACGAAGGACGTGATTTTCATTGACTGTGCCTTTTTCAAAGGTCTTGTGAATCTGTTGTAAACTAAGTAAAGCCATTACTTGTCACCTCCTAAAGTCAAGGATTTGTTAGGTTTGATTTTCAATTTTTGTCGTACTTCTGGTACGTATAGGATGACAGCAAGCAAGATGGCTGAAGCCAATTTCAACATTTGAGCATCAACGTTCATGGCAAGGATAATAACCAAGACCAGACGGTAAAGAACAGCTCCTACAACAATTGACCACAGGCGTTTACCAAGTGGTAGATACTTGACGATAACTTCAGCCAAGATAATTGCAGCCAAGCCATTTACGATTGTACCAGTACCCATATTCATATCCGCATAGCCATTGTTTTGAGCTAGGAGGGCACCTGATAGGGCAATCAAACCATTGGAAATCATGTAGCCAAGAATCTTCATACGGTCAACCTTGATACCATTGGCTTCACCCATGGCAAGGTTATCACCTGTCGCACGAAGGGCCAGACCAACCTGCGTATTAAGGAGAACAACCAACATAAGCACTACCAGACTAACAAAAATTAGTCCTAATAGAATCACACCATTCAGCTTAGACAAACCGAGTCCCATCACCATAGTTACTAGCGTATTATGTCCTGATAGAGAGACATTGGCACTTCCAAGAACCAAAAGGTTAACGGAATAGAGCCCCGTTAAGGTAATAATCCCTGTTAAAAGTGCTGGTATCTTCATTTTCGTATGCATAAAGCCAGACACAGCTCCAGCAAGCATACCAGCCACAAAACCACCTAAAGTCGCAAAGATTGGGTTGATTCCACGGATAATCATGATAGTTGTCGTAGCAGCACCAAGTGGGAAGGCCCCTTCAGCTGTCAAATCAGCAAGGTCCAAAATACGGAAGGTAATGAAGACCCCAATAGCCATGATTGCCCAGAGAAGTCCCTGAGAAATGGCTGTTAGCACCACATTTGAAAATCCTTTTTTAGAAGACTTATTGACCTTAAGCTTAATGACACCCTTATCTTTTTTAGCAATTGGTTTGTCATCTTGCATTGATGCTTTAGATTCCTCGTCACTAATACTAGAAACATCAATGCCAAGTTCTTTAGCCATGTCATGGTTAACCACAACATTTAGTGTTTTAGGATACTCTGCATCGACATCCTTGACCTTCTCACCTCGGAGAACACGGCCTGCCAACTTACCTGTTTGACGACCAAGAGCTTCATAGTTGGTTCCATAAGTGAATAGGACACCTTTTTCTACACTACCAGCGTCACTACCAACAACTGGAACCTTAGTCTCTTTAGAAAGATCTACCAAGGTATTAATAGCACTAACAATGGTATTGTCAGTTGGGATGAAGATGACTTCGGTCTGACTCATCAAGCTCTTGGCTGTATCTTGGATATCATTGGTTGATGAAATTCCTTTGATAACCGTTTCAATACCAGCTTCCTTGAAGTATTTCTTGGCTTCTTCAACCTGAACTTCTGAGTTACGCTCGCTGGTCGTGTACATAATCCCAACTTTTTTAGTGTTTGGAAGGACCTTTTTCAACAACTCGACTTGTTTGTTGATTGGTGACATGTCGCTTGTCCCTGTCACATTTCCTCCAACATTGTCCATAGACTTAACCAATTTAGCTGAAACTGGATCTGTAACAGCTGTAAAGAGAATTGGCTTGTCCTTTGTCAAACTACTCAAAGACTGGGCTGCTGGGGTTGCGATAGCTAACATGACATCATTATCTTCAATAAGCGACTGAGAAATCGTCTGCAAGTTAGACTGATCTCCTTGTGCATTCTGATAATCGATTTTGATGTTCTTACCGTCGACATAACCTTCCTCTTTGAGTTCTTCAATGAACCCTTTACGTGTCGCTGACAAGGAAGGATGTTCCACATATTGGAGCACACCGACGTGAACCAAATCTTTATTAGAAGCATTGGAACATGCTACCAAGAGGACAGCTGTAATAACAGCCATCATACTGACCAAGAATTTCTTCATCTTGTATACCTCTATTTTTTATTCTATCTATTTCCAATTTTCTGTCATCTTTTTTCCGAGACGATAGGGTCAAATGAAAATTAAAAATAGACCACGGTATGAAAAAAACCAGTTAGGACAGGCCCAACTGGTTTTATGCATCTTGACTAGCACAGGCTAGCTTATGTCACCGGTTAGACCTATTCATCTAATCGGCTAATCCATCACAAAATGCTTTAGCTTCATAGATACAAACTGACTGACGCTTGTATCCTGAAACACAAACGTCCTATCTAAAGAAACTAAAGTAATAAAAAGCTTTAAGATTTCCCAAATGGGTCGCTTTGTTAAGCATGTGATGCCTCCGTAGTTATGATAGTCTTAAGTTTACACTATTTAGACAATTCTGTCAAATTGGAATTTACTCTCTTTTCTCTCAATTTATCATTGTCACTACAAAAGAAAAATCTCTTCTTGCTCCTGCAAGAAAAGATTTTTTATATTAAGCATTTTGTTCTGTTGTTAAGATAGCAAGTGTCTCAATCAAGTTATCGGCATTAACTTCAATAGTATCACCTGTTGCCTTGATTTTAACTTCGACAACACCTTCGCTGGCTTTTTTACCAACTGTCACACGGATCGGAAGTCCGATAAGGTCACTGTCAGAGAATTTAGAACCAACACGCTCATTACGATCATCTGTCAAGACATCATAGCCTTCAGCCATAAGAGCAGCTTCCAAACGTTCTGTCAAAACATTGGCTTCCTCATCCTTAGTGTTAACTGTAATCAAGTGAACATCATATGGAGCCAATTCTTTAGGGAAGTTAATTCCCCATGCATAGCGGTATTGACCTTTTGGGGTCTTGTTAACAAAGAGACGTGCATGTTGTTCGATCACAGCTGACAAGATACGGCTTACACCGATGCCGTAACATCCCATGATAATTGGAACAGCACGGCCATTTTCATCAAGAACATTAGCACCCATACTTTCAGAGTAACGTGTACCAAGTTTAAAGATATGACCAATCTCGATACCACGCGCAAACTGAAGGACACCTTGACCATCTGGTGAAATTTCACCCTCTTTAACTTCACGAATATCCACGTATTCTGCCTTGAAGTCACGCTCTGGGTTAACCCCTGTCAAGTGGTAACCATCTTCATTGGCTCCAACAACCGCATTAGCCACGTCTTGAACCTTACGGTCCGCAACGATACGAACATTTTCAGGAAGGTTAACTGGACCAAGAGAACCGAAGTTAGCGCCAAAGACTTGACGTGCTTCATCTTCTGTAGCTGGTTCAAGGAAATCAGCAGCAAGGTAGTTTTTCAACTTCACATCGTTAACCTGATCATTACCGACAAGAAGGGCCACCACTGGTTCATCATCAGCAATGAAAAGCAAAGTCTTGATGGTTTGTTCTTCTGGAACATTCAAGAAAGCAGCAACTTCATCAATTGACTTGCAATTTGGCGTTTCAACTCGAGTCACTTCTTCTTGAGTCACAACCTTGGTCGCTGGTGTGTAGGCGTTTGTTGCCATCTCAAGGTTAGCTGCATAGCTTGACTCTGTAGAGTAGGCAATTGTGTCTTCACCAGATACCAACCACGATGTCAATTCTTTCTTGATTTCTTCCATGACATCTTCTGGAATCTCATCCAATGAAGCAATTGACTTGTCAAGAACTACCCAACGGTTGAGATCTGTACGCTCAGGAGTAACCGCCATGAATTCTTGAGAATCCTTACCACCCATGGCACCACCATCACCGATGATACCCTTAAATTCAAGGCCAGCACGTGTAAAGATAGCCTCATAAGCTTTACGGTAGTCTTCATAAGTGACATCCAAATCTTCATAGTTTTGGTGGAAACTATAAGCATCCTTCATGATAAATTCACGTGTACGAAGAAGACCGTTACGAGGACGTTTTTCATCACGGTATTTTGATTGGATTTGGTAGAGATTAAGTGGCAATTGTTTGTATGATTTAACCGCATCACGAACCAAGGCTGTAAACGTTTCTTCGTGAGTTGGACCGAGGATAAAGTCAGATTTATCACGGTTTTTAAGTTTATAAAGGTCTTCACCGTAAGTTTCATAACGGCCTGACTCACGCCACAAATCTGCTGTCAAAAGCGCTGGCGCCAACATTTCAACCGCACCGATTTTTTCAAACTCCTCACGCATGATGGTTTTGAATTTCTCGATAGCACGATTTGCCAATGGCATATAAGCATAGATACCAGCAGAAACCTGACGCACGTAACCCGCACGTACCATAAGGGCATGACTGATAACTTGAGCATCACTTGGCATTTCACGAAGTGTTGGAATCAACATTTTACTTTGTTTCATCATTTACATACTAAGGAGGCTGGCCCTTGGGTCAAGTCCCTTAGACTTCCTTTCGTTTCTTTGTTTCTAATTAAAAGAAAGCACGCATAATATCATTCCAAGTGACTGCAATCATAAGAACAACCATGATGGCAACACCTGCAAGTGTAATATAGCTTTCAATTTCTTGATTAAGTGGTTTACGACGAATGGCTTCAATAATATTCATAACAATTTTTCCACCGTCAAGGGCTGGAATTGGGATAAGATTGAAAATTCCCAGGTTAATTGAGAGCATCCCCATAAGGTTAAGAATGGAAATCAAGCCATTTTCTGAAGCCTGGGCAGACATCTGGAACATAGCAACCGGTCCACCAAGTTTATTCAAACTAAAGTTGGTGATAAGTCCCTTAAGTGCTACGAGAATTTTGAAGGCCCCTTCCCAAGCCATTTGGAAACCACCAAAAATCTTATCTTTAAGACCTGTTTTTAAAGCAGGAGAAACACCCAAAAAGTAGCTACCTTGGTTCTCCTGAGGTTTAACAGAGATTGTTTCTTCCTGACCGTTACTTCTCTTAACTGTCACAGAAAGGCTGTCACCTTTGGAGAATTTCTGGGTATTCTCTGTCAATGCTTCCTTCAAGCTGTCCCAATCAGTAACCTTGTCCTTATTGATAGCCTCGATGGCATCACCATTTTTCAAGCCTGCCACCTGGGCAGCGCCTCCATCGGCTACCTGGATACGGTTGGTCGATGTATCTTGAACGCCACCCTGAACAAAGGCTAAGATAATAAAGACAAGCACCCCAAGAATGAAGTTATTCATAGGACCAGCAAAGTTGGTAATTAAACGTCCCCAAATGCTTGCATTTTGATATTGGACATCCTTAGGAGCGATACGAAGTTCTGTACCATCCTCCTCAACGATAGTGGCATCATGATCAACCTCATAGGTCTTGGTCTCATCTAGGACTAGACCTGTAATGGTTAACTTATCCTCCAAATCATAGGCAGTGACGTTCATAGGCAAAGCCGTCTGGTCAACCTGGCGATCCGAAAGGTTGATACGTCTTACCTTACCATCTGATCCAATCGTTAGACTGGCAGGGCTACCTGTTTTAATCCCAGTTGTATCTTCACCCCAACCAGCCATACGGACATAACCACCCAAAGGGAGGATACGGATAGTATAAACGGTACCATCCTTACCTGTATGTGCAAAAATTTTCGGTCCCATACCAATGGCAAATTCACGAACCAAAATTCCTGAGCGTTTGGCAAAAAAGAAATGACCAAACTCATGGAAGACGACAATCACACAGAAAATCAGTAAAAAGGTAATAATAGCTTTCATCTAGACACCTCCACTCTTAAAAAAGTCCTAGGAAGTGCATGATTGGGAAAACGAAGATCCAGCTATCGCAACGGTCCAAAACACCACCGTGTCCAGGAATGAGATTGCCTGAGTCTTTAACGCCAAAGTGACGTTTAATAGCTGATTCAACCAAATCACCAAATTGACCAAAGATACTAAAGAGAATCGTACAGATAAGCAACCAGAAGAAGTTATGAGGGGCATAAACGCCGTGGTTAATCAAACCAAAGATAAGAGCCACAATGATTGCGGATAAGATACCACCGACACTACCCTCAATAGTCTTATTTGGTGATACTTTTGGCAATAGCTTATTCTGACCAAATTGACGACCAAAAAGGTAAGCTCCAATATCTGTTGCCCAAATAATAAAAAGGGCAAAGAGAACTTTTTCCCAACTATCCAAACGTGCCGCAATGAGATTTTGGAAACCAAAACCAACATAAAAGGCAGATGCGATTGGATAAGCTGCATCATCAAAAGAATAATGGTCGCTATTAAGGACAGTCCCCGCTAGAATCAAAAATGAAATAACAGCGAAACCTGTCACACTAGCATTTGTTGGAAGACTGATAAAATACTGATCAATCGGCACAGCCAAGATAAAAGCTGCCACCATTGATAAAATACCCTCGATAGAGAAAATCTCCAAGTGCTTCATGCGAAGCATCTCAGACACTGCAACCATGGCCATGGCTCCAACCAAAAGTTGGAAAGGAAGACCACCGATAAAGAGCAATGGGAGGAAAATGGCTGCTGCCACACCCCCACCAATTAAACGTTCTTGCATGAGAGGTCCTTTCTAGACACCACCGAAGCGACGGTGACGTTTATTGTAGTCAGAGATGGCTTGACGTAGCCCTTGTTGGTCAAAGTCTGGCCAGAAAACATCTGTGAAGTAAAACTCACTATAGGCAGATTGCCAAGGCAAGAAATTACTAAGACGAAGCTCGCCACTCGTACGGATAATCAAATCTGGATCACGGTAGAGGTAAGGCAATTTATCTGTCATCAAATGCTTAGCAATGAGATCTTCATCAATAGCTTCAGGACTGAGTTTGCCTGCTTCAACCTCTTTAGCAATCGCTTGAACTGCAGATACAATCTCCGCACGACCACCATAGTTCAGTGCAAAGTTGAGAACCAAACCGGAATTATGTTTTGTCTGCTCAACTGCCTTTTCAAGAGCATCTAAGGTTTCCTTAGGCAGACGACTGTTATCTCCGATTGTCAAAATACGAACATTGTTTTTGTCTAATTCTGGTACATACTTGTTAAAAAATTCAACTGGTAAATTCATGATGAATTTCACTTCATCTTGTGGGCGTGACCAGTTTTCAGTTGAGAAGGCATATACTGTCAATACCTTAACTCCAAGTTGTGACGCTTCGATAGTTACCTTTTGCAAGGCGTCCATCCCAGCCTTATGCCCCATCACACGTGGTTGTAGACGTTTTTTAGCCCAACGACCATTTCCATCCATAATAATACCGATATGGTTGGGAATATTGTCTAGAACCTCTTGATGAGATTTTTTTCTAAATTTAAACATGGAATATCCTCTAAATATAGTTTACCCTTTATTTTACCACATTTTCAGGGGTTCTGAACAGATTTTAATACCGATAAGATTAGAAAACGCAAAAAGACCAGGATTTAACCTAGTCTCAAATACACATCTTACTTTTCATCAGCAGATTCAATTGCTGAATCTTCTTCGATAATTGTCTTTTCAGTTGTTTCTGCTGTTTCTGTAGTTGGTGCTGGTGTGATTACTTTCATGATTGAACGACTCAAATCAAAGGTCAAGAAGACACCTTCTGCATCCAAAACGATACGGTTATTCTCTTTGTCAATCTCATCAACAATAGCAATCAAACCACCGATTGTTTCAACCTCAGCACCCTTCGCAAGGCCTGCAAAACGATCTTCCTGTGCCTTTGCTTGGCGACGACGGCTGAAAGCTACATAAGCAACAATTGCGACCACATAAATGGCCAAAACTAGCATCATATTCATATTTCGTATTCCTCCAATAATTCACTTGGCTACTACTATATCAGATTAAGTCAGGACAAGCAAGACAAATCCTTAGACAGACCACATAAAAACACTTTCCTTATGACGGAAAGTGCTGAATGAGACTACATATCTGCTACGTTGTGATATACCTTTTGAACATCATCGTCTGCTTCAAGCGCATCAATAAGTCCTTCGAAAACTTCAAGGTCTTCACCTTCAAGAGTAACCTCAGTTTGTGGAATCATTTCAAGTTCAGTCACTTGGAACTCTTCTTGTCCGTTAGCACGGAGAGCTTCCAAAGCTTTGTGAAGATCTGTTGGCTCAGTATAAACAGTGATAGTACCATCTTCTGCTTCTACATCTTCAACTTCTACATCTGCTTCAAGCAATTGTTCAAAGATTGCGTCTGCATCTTCGCCTGCAAAAACGATAACACCTTTTTTATCAAACATGTATGAAACAGAACCTGAAGCACCCATGTTACCACCATTTTTACCAAAGGCAGTACGTACGTTAGCAGCTGTACGGTTAACGTTTGAAGTCAAAGTATCTACGATAATCATAGAACCATTTGGTCCAAAACCTTCATAACGTCCTTCAACGAAAGTTTCATCAGTGTTACCTTTAGCCTTATCAATGGCCTTATCAATAACGTGTTTTGGCACTTGCGCTTGTTTAGCACGCTCCAAAACAAATTTCAAAGCTGAGTTTGATTCTGGATCTGGTTCACCTTGTTTAGCAGCTACATAGATCTCAACACCAAACTTAGCGTAAACCTTAGAGTTTGCACCATCTTTAGCAGTTTTCTTAGCAACGATATTAGCCCATTTACGTCCCATGGGATTCACCTCTTCTAAGAGATTTGTATCTCTGATTTGTTTTTTCTTTTTTGAAAATAGCAAAGCTTGCTAAATTCACAATCCCTTACATTATAGCACTTTGACTGCCGTTAGTAAAATTGAAATAAATCCTAAGCATCTATCATATGAAACATTTACTCAGTCCCCTCTCCCAAACGAATAATCTTATCAAAATATGGTTCATTTTCCTTTATAAGATGGTGGGTAACCGTGATATAAGTGATATTAGGATCACTTAATAATAGGTGCTCAATACGAGTAGCATTATTATGGTCAAGATTTGCAGTAGCTTCATCAAAAATCACAACAGAACATCCTTTTAAAAATGCTCTTATCAGGCCTATTCTTTGTTTTTGGCCCTCCGAAAAGCTACCGTCTCTTACTTGCTCATCTATACGGTTTAAGAAAGATAAAAGATTAACTCTTTCAAGAACTTTCTTGATTTGTGTATCAGTAATAGCTTCATTCCAAAGGGTTAGATTGTTCCTCAAGGTATCATTATAGATATGAGTTTGACTCCCAACATAGGCACATTCAGACACGATTGAGTTCTCATCAATCTCTTTTGACTCCAATTTTCCAAACAAGATTTTTCCCTCGTAATCTTTAAGATTACCTAGGAATATATTAAGCAGGGTTGACTTCCCACTACCTGAGCATCCAGTAATAGCATACTTGCCTCCTTTTTTAAAGGTTTGGGTGAATCCCTCAAAAATAGCCTTATCTCCAAAATGATAACTTACATTCTCAAAGCGAACATCCTGAATAGTCGCTATGCAAGTCTTTGGACCCTCTGGAAAATCGTGAAATTTTCTTAAGATAGGATCGACAGACTTAATGGTCACTTGCAGCTGATTAATAGTGGATAGAGAGTTAAAAATATTACCTGATATCTGTCCTACCGAGGCAATGGTTCCAACAGTAATATTTCCAAAAATAATTAACAAACCAGTTAGAAGAAGTATCAACATCTGGGCGATAACTGAAAATAAAGCCATCAGCGTCTCAGTGCTAGTCTTTCTTTTTGTAAAAATAATTTTTTGTACAATATATTTCTCAACAATGGACCTCACTTGTCTAAGAAATATCTGTTTACGACTGGCGTAATAAACATCCGCATATCCATACAACTGATCGCTTATTCCAGAAACAAGCTCCTCATTCGCTTTGGAAAATATCTCCATTGATTTCTGCATTTTATTGGTAAATGGTTTGGGAAGATAAGTCAGGCATAAAGTCAAAAAAATGGCTAGAAGAACAATCCTTACATCATAACTTAATAAGGCAATAATTGAAAACAAAGTGGTGAATACTGTTGAACAAAGGATATAAATACTTGAAAAGCCATTTGATTCTATCAATTGGATATCATTATTTAATACTGAGAGATGCTCTCCAATATCAGTCTTTCTGAATTCACTAAAAGAATGGTGAATAATTTTACTAAGATAAGACTGACGAATAGACAAAGTCATTTTTTGGATTAATTTTGTTTGATGTACAGCAATAATATAATTCAAAACTAAATAAATAACGTAAAGCCCCAACTCTAGACCTAATAGAGCTAAAAAAGATTGGATTCGCTTCGATACCAGCTGATTCGTCATTAAAGCTAAGGTTACCGAGGCACTCACAAAAATAGCAGAATTCAGTGCTAACAGTAAGATATGAACTAAATTGTCATACTTGTATTTAAGAATATAGGTTCTCATAGATTTCCTCACAATCTAAATCACCTTGGTATATAATCAGTTGGATAAATTGAAGACATTGGAATACCATATATCCATTGAAAATTAAAAACCATAGTGATGTCGTACTATGGTCTTAGTTTATTCTATTTTTTAACTCACTCTAAAAAATTGTCATATAGTGGAATTGAGTAGTTCTTGATACTCTAATTCCTTAGCAAGCAATAACTTTTCCGCACCTAAAGTCCTAAGAGTTTCTAAACACCCCTCAATTAGATTTCTCCCTTCAGCAACTTCACCCGACTTTATCAAGTAAGACCCCATTACAAATATCAACTCATGTCTTTCATATAAGAGGACCTCAGGAATTCCACTATCATTGACTAAATCTAAATAGTATTTCGCTAAATCTAATTCATCACGTCGTAAAAATTCAGAAGCTGCATTAATAAGAAGACTAATTCGGATTCTTTGATTTGAGTCGCTATTTCCAAAAAGTCTAGTTCTATACACAATCTCCTTGGTCAAAACATTAAGTGTCTGGGTGGAAATAAACGACATACTATTTCCTAATATGATTAACTCTCTTTTTCCCCATTGTTCAATGCTAAAAAGATAGTCTGTTAATTCCCTTACCTTCTTTGCATCAACCTCTTTATTTGAAACACTTGCCAAAAAAGATTCTAGCATAATACTGTTATAGAGAAATGATTTGTCTTGTGTGAGCTCAAATTTATGACGCTCTTCTCGAGCGTACTTCTGTAACGATAAACTATCGTTTTGATAATAAGCCTTACTAGCACTTTCTAATAACTTTTCAGTATGAGTTGGATTATCTTGAGATAAAATACCATAGAATTCTTCAATACTGACATCCAATTTATCTAACAAAAGAAAAAATCTAGATAATGAGATATCAGATTCCCCACGTTCAAATTTTGATAGGAAAGATACTGATAAATAATCACTAGCAAGTTCTTTCAATGTCAAATTCTTTGATAAACGAATTTTTTTCAACAAAGCACCCATTTCCACAGGTCCAATCATGATTCATCCTCCTATACTTGAACTAATTATAGCAACAATCATTTCTAAATTAAAGAGCCACAAAACCCAACTAGCCAGTCCAAAATATTTAAACTAAAAATTCGTAAATTATCCTACAAGAAATCATTAATGGAGGGTTTAGCCTACAAATGGATAAAAAAAGACCAGCCAAAGCTGATCTTATCTGAGAATTACAAGCGAGCGTTAAGTTCTGCTCCAAGTTCTTCAAATCCTGGTTTACCAAGAAGGGCGAACATGTTTTTCTTATATGCTTCTACACCTGGTTGGTCGAATGGGTTGATAGCATTCAAATAACCTGAAAGGGCGATAGCAATTTCAAAGAAGTAGATGATGTAACCCAATGTAAAGGCATCTTGTTCAGGAAGAGTGATGAACATGTTTGGTACATCACCATCTGTGTGTGCAAGAAGAACACCGTCTGTTGCTTTTTTGTTAACAAAGTCAACATCTTTACCTTGGAGGTAACCAAGTCCATCAAGGTCTTCTTCCAATTCAGGGATAATCACGTTCTTACGTGGTTTTTCCACACGAACAACTGTCTCAAAGAGGTTACGTGTACCTTCTTGGATAAATTGTCCAAGAGAGTGCAAGTCTGTTGAGAAGTTTGCTGATGTTGGGTAGATACCTCTTTGGTCTTTACCTTCAGATTCACCAGCCAATTGTTTCCACCATTCTGAGAAGTATTGAAGTGATGGTTCGTAATTAGCCAAGATTTCAGTTGTGTAACCTTTACGGTAAAGGATGTTACGAAGTGCAGCGTATTGGTAAGCTTCGTTTTCAGAGATTTTAGATGAAGAATACTCTTTACGTGCAGCGTTAGCACCTTCCATAAGGGCTTTGATATCAGCACCTGAAGCTGCGATTGGCAAGAGACCTACAGCTGTCAATACTGAGAAACGTCCACCGATGTCATCTGGAACAACGAAAGTTTCCCAACCATTAGCATCTGCTTCAACTTTAACGGCACCTTTTTGGCGGTCAGTTGTTGCGTAGATACGTTTGTTTGCTTCTTCTTGACCGTATTTCTTAACAAGGAGTTCCTTGAAAACACGGAAAGCGATAGCTGGTTCAGTTGTTGTACCTGATTTAGAGATAACGTTAACTGAGAAGTCTTTATCCTCAACATACTCAAGCAAGTCTGCAAGATAAGTTGATGAAATTGAGTTACCAGCGTAAACGATTTGTGGAGCTTTGCGTTCTTCTTTTGTTTGAAGGTTAGCAAAGTGATGATTCAAGAAGTCAATGGCTGCTTTGGCACCAAGGTAAGAACCACCGATACCGATAACAACCAAAACATCGCTTTCTTCTTTGATTTTTTCAGCAGCTTTCAAGATACGATCAAATTCTTCACGATCGTAGTTTTCTGGAAGGTCACGCCATCCAAGGAAGTCTGCCCCTGGGCCAGTTCCTTTGCGAATCATTTCGTCTGCTACTGTTACTTGTGCTTGAAGGTTGTCCACTTCGTGTGGTGCTACAAATTTATCCAAAACTTTTGAATAATCAAATGTAATATGAGCCATTAGTCTCTCCTTATAAAAATTCAATTATAGCTTCTAGTTTACTCTTTTATTTGTCTTTTGACAATGTTTTTTACCCTTATTAGGTCATAATAGGATACAGTTTCTACTTAAATGTTAATTCTGCTTCAAGACCGTAGTGGTCACTTACCAAAGGTTGATTATGGCCGTCAAAAATCACACTAAGGCGCTCTACTGTCCAATCTTGGCTAACAAAGACATAATCGATACGTAAAGGCTCTTCATTGCCCTTCCAACCATCGATACCTGGTCCAACTGTATAGCTACCAGTTGTTTCTTTAGCTACTTCAAAACTATCTTGAAGATTGAGCGAGCTAGCCAAGATGGCTTGATGCCCTTCGCGACCTGCTGGGTTATTAAAGTCACCTGCTAGGATGAGCGGTTTCCCAATAGCTTTGAAACGTTCCTCAATACGTGCCCACTCTTCTTGGAAACCTTTGTCCCACCATGAAAGGTGAACACTAGCAACAGCAACTTCTCGGCCATCTACAGTAGTTTCAGCAACTGCTACACGGCGTGTATGGTAGTCAGTTGGATCATCAACATCTGAAACCAAGATTTCGCTAGCTGTCAATGGTTGACGTGACAAGACGGCAACCCCCTCATTAAGGTGATCATAACCAATGTGATTATAGGCCCAAGTCCAATGGTATTGAAGACCTTCTTCAGCCAACTTTTCCACAAGAAGACGGACAAAGTGATCTTGGTGGATTGGTGTTGCTGATGGAAGTGCATGATAGTAAGCATCCATGTCTACAACAGAAGTCTCTATTTCTTGGTTAACTTCCTGGAAGCAAATAATATCATACTGAGCCTTTAGGATCTGTTCCTTTAAGGTTTGGAATTTTCCTTCTGCATCTTCTTCCATCCAACTGTGAGTATTTAAAGTTAGAAATTTCATAAGTTTATCCCTCTTCTGACTTGCATCTAGAAATGACATAGGGTCATTTACAAACAAAACAGCCCAAGGGCTGTCTGCTTGTTTATCGTTTAGCAAATTAAAGTTCTACTTCTGCAACTGGAGCGTTAGCAGCCAATTTACCTGTATGTTCTACTTTAACTGATTTGATTGCATCTGCATTTGTAAAGACAACAACTGTAGATGTTTCACGACCTGCTTCACGGATAGCATCAAGGTTTGCTTCAACCAAGAGATCACCTGCAGCAACTGTTTGACCTTCAGTAACTTTAACGTCGAATGGTTTACCTTCAAGGCTAACAGTGTCAAGTCCGATGTGAACCAAAACTTCAAGACCATTGTCAGTTACCAAACCAAGAGCGTGTTTAGTTGGGAAGATGCTTGTCACTTTACCAGCTACTGGTGAAACGATTTTACCGTTTTCTGGTTCTACAGCGAAGCCGTCACCCATCATTTTTTGTGAGAATACTGGGTCTTTAACATCTTCGATGTTGATAACTTGACCATCAGCAACTGAATGCACTTCATCAGTCACACCTTTGAAGGTAGCTTCTGCTTTTTGAACAGCAGTCATTTGACTTGGAAGTGTTTCAGGAATAACTTCACCTGAATCAAGAACGTCTTGGATATCAGATTTCAATACGTCTGCTTTAGGACCATAGATAGCTTGAACCCCTTGTCCTTTCATGACAAGACCCATAGCTCCTTCAGCTTTCCATTGTTCTTCAGTTCCGACTTTTTCAGCGTCTTTAACAGTAACACGGAGACGAGTCATACATGCGTCAACATCGACGATGTTAGCACGTCCACCAAGAAGGTTGATAATGTTGATAACTTGTGAGCTTGCTGAGCTTGTTCCAGCACTTGCTGAGCCAGCAGATTCTGATGAAGCATCATCAGCTTGCTCATAGTTACCGTTACGTCCTGGTGTAGCGTAGTCAAATTTCTTAATCATGAAGTTTGCGATGAAGAACATGATAACACCAAAGAGTACAGTTACCCAAATGAAGTTAACGATATCCATCGCCAAACCAGCGTTAATAGCAAGTGGTGTACGTGTCAAGAACTCGATAGAACCGAATGAGTGAACACGAAGGTTAACGATATCAGCCATGGCAAAGGCACATCCTTGTACCAAAGCATAAACAATGTAAAGTGGAGTAGCCACGAACATGAACATGTACTCGATTGGCTCTGTTACCCCTGTCAAGAATGTTGCAAGTGCAGTTGCAGTCAACATCCCTTTGTATTGATGTTTTTTATCATCATCGACGTTACGGTAGATGGCTACTACGATACCCATCAAGATACCGAATGAACCAATCATTTGTCCAACTTTAAAGCGGGCTGGTGTAACAGATTCAAGAACGTGTTTGTATTGTTCTGGGTGTGCACCTTTAAGGTTTGCAAGGTCAGTAACCCAAGCAAGCCAGAGTGGGTCTTGACCCAATACTTCAGTCCCTTTAGCAGCACCTGTCAAAACTTCATAAGTACCACCCAATTGAGTGTAGTTAATTGGGATAGTCAACATGTGGTGGAGACCAAATGGCAAGAGAAGACGTTCCAAAGTACCGAACAAGAACGGTGCCAAGATTGGAGCAGTTTCTTTTGAGTTGGCAATCCACATACCGAAGCCGTTGATTCCTGATTGGATAACTGGCCATACGATAGCAAGAACGATAGCTGCGATAGCTGATCGAAGAATAACTACGAATGGTACGAAACGTTTACCATTGAAGAATGATAAAGCTTCTGGCAATTTACGGAAGTTATAGTATTTGTTGAAGGCAGTAGCTCCGATGAAACCAGAGATGATACCTACGAACACACCCATGTTGAGGGCTGGAGCTTCCAAAACACTGATGAAGTAATCAGATACCTTGATTGATTGACCAAAAACGGTGTGGACTGTAGCAGCCTTATCAGCAAGAATATCTGAAGTAACACCAAAGATTGAACCAGTCAAACGGTTAATCAAGATAAAGGCAAGACCTGCCGCAAAGGCACCGCCTGCACGTTCCTTAGCCCAGCTACCACCAATGGCAAGGGCGAACAAGATGTGAAGGTTACCAATAACCCCCCAACCAATCTGCTCAAGAAATCCACCAGTAATAACGAGTGGTGCCACGTTTGGATTAATCATGGCAACTGTTTTACCGAGAGAAATCATGAGACCTGCTGCTGGCATAACTGCGATAACAACCATGAGGGCTTTACCGAATTTTTGCCAGAACTCAAAGCCAAATTTTTCTTTTAGCTTATTCATTTCATTTCCTCCTATGTTTCGATGCAAACGCTTGCATAACTTATGTAATTATTATAGCATCTTTTTACGATTTGTAAAGCGTTTTCGTAAACTTTTTTTGAATTTTTTTACAAATTTAAAAACCCCCAGAAAAACAGGGGTTACTTGATTATTTTTAAGCCATCAAAACCATCAAAATTGGGATAACAACCATAGTTGCAAGGGTAGTCTCAGTAACCATAACAGCTGCGTAATCACTATCAGCTCCATAGAGTTTAGCAACTACTGGAGCATTGGTCATGACAGGCATGGCAGACTGGATGATAAAAACTTGTTTCATCAAAGTTGGGAGAGGTGCCCAGTAAACAATGGCAGCCATCAAGAGAGGGGCAACTACAAAGCGTCCCAACAAAATCAATACCTGGTCCTTTTTAAGAACCAACTGCTTCACACCTGCATTTGACACTGACAAACCGATGAAAATCATAGATAAAGGAGTCGTCAAACTACCCAAATACTTCAAGTCACTGGCTAAAAAAGTTGGTAATTTAATATGAAGGATAACAATAATAAGACCTAACATGAAACCCATTAGAGGGGGAGAGAAGATCTTTTTCAGACTTGTTTTTAAATCAAATTCTGCCTCTCCTTCCCCATCTCGCTGAATAAGGTAAGTTCCCAAGGTCCAGAAAAAGGTCGTATTGCACATATAATAGATAAGAACATAGGGAATACTAGCATCGCCAAAGAGGGCTTGATTGATAGGGAGCCCCACAAAAATAGTATTCGAATTAAAAAACATGGAAATAAAGAGGCCACGACGCTCCTTTTTCACTGCAAAAATGCTAGCCACCGCTGTCGCAATGCCAAGCAAAATCACCATAGACAGTGCAGGAAAACGCAATTCTGGCAACATTTTAAGTAGGTCTGTCGCTGTGAAACGCTGTGTGATCGTATAGAGCATGTAACAAGGCAGGGCAATTTGAGTGACTAGCTTCGCTATAAGACCACGTGACTTGTCGTCAAACCAGCCTTTTTCGCCCATAACGAATCCCACTAAAATCATACCTAAGATGACTAGGATTCCCGATATACTCGTTAAAAAGATTTCCATGTTTTCTCCTTTTTTGTTACTGTTACAAATAATAGTAGACACCAGAAAAAACTAATCATTTTTTCTGCCTAGAAATCTACCATTCTTATTTTAACTTCTCTCAAAAACCACTTTAGTATATCACAAAAAGAGCTTGATTTCTCAAGCCCTTTTCTTCTATTATTTACTCTGCTTTTAAGAGAGGTTCAAAGATGGATACCAGACCAAAGAAGGCGATGAAGATGAGGGTAATAGTTGCACTAGCTGGTGTTTCCCAATAATAGGAAATAAAAATACCAGAGAGCATGCCAACCAAACCAATACCAATAGCCCAGAAAATGACAGATTTAAAGGTTTGACCTATTTTCATACCAATAGCTGCTGGAAGAATCATGATGGTGGAAACCAAAAGTGATCCTGCTGCTGGAATCATCAGGGCAATCGCTATCCCTGTCACAATATTGAAGAGGAGAGACATGAGACGAACTGGCAAGCCATCTACATGAGCAGTGTCCTCATCAAAGGTCAAAAGATACATAGGACGAATAAAGAGTAGAGTCAAGACCAGTATAATAGCCGCAATAACAAAGAGGGCACGCACTTGCTCTGGGCTAATCGTGATGATAGAACCGAAAAGATAGCTATCTAGACTCATGCTACTGCTACCTGCCTTGTTACTAAGAATAAGAGCCACTGCCAATCCCATTGACATGAGGATAGCCGTTGAAATCTCCATATAATGCTTGTAACTAACCCTGAGATATTCTAAAACCAAAGCAGCAATAACCACAACCACAAGGGTCATCCAAGTGGTTGATAGTCCCAAGAAAATCCCAACAGCCACCCCAGCTAGGGACACGTGACTCAAGGTATCGCTCATCAGACTCTGACGACGAAGAATTAAGAAAAGCCCCAAAATTGGCGAAAAGATACTGATAGCAATCACGGCGAGAATAGCACGTTGCATAAAATCATAGGCTAATAATTCACTAATCATGTTTGTGCTCCTCTCCATCCTTTTCATGGACATTGAAACAACGCCAAGGCAATTTCTGGTTACGAACTAGATGAATATTACGGTCTGTGTACTCCTTGACTTCCTCTGGATCGTGGGTAATCATCAAGACAGACTTGCCATGCTTGTGAGCCGAGTGGTGCATGAGTTCATAGAAAATATTGGCTGTTCCTGCATCCATACCCGTCGTTGGCTCATCCAAGACAAAGATATCTGGATCCGAGGCAAAAATACGAGCAATAACGGCACGTTGCTTTTGCCCACCTGAGAGATGACCAATTTGCTTGTGACGATTTTCCCACATTCCTACAGACTCAAGGGCACGTTGAACATGCTCCAAGTCGTGCTTAGTCAAACGACGGAACCAGCCCTGGCGAGGATAACGGCCAGACTTAACAAACTCGTAGACCGTGCTTGGAAAACCTGCATTAAAGCTGGCAATCTGCTGTGGAAGATAGGCCATGCGAAGCTTTTTACCATCTTTATTGGTTTCAGAGATGGTTACAGTTCCCTTCTTAGGCTTGAGAATTCCTAGGGTAGCCTTAATAAGCGTTGACTTGGCAGCTCCATTTTCCCCAGTTAGGGTCACAAACTCCCCAGAATCCAAATGATAGTGAATATTGTCCAGAACAGGCTCCGAATCATACTGGAAGCTCAGTCCTTCAACTGTAATATAGCGCATCTTAATCCTCGATTTTTTCTGCTAATTTTGTCAAGAAACGTCCAATCACCTGACGCTCTTGATTATCGAACTGATCCAATACAGACCGATAGACCCCCAAGGTCTCTTGGTGGTGTTCCTCATGCTCTTGGGCTATGGGTTGAGCTTCTTGTGTCAAGACAAAGTAGGTCACGCGCCCATCATCCTTATCTTTCTTAGCCTCCAACATGCCCTCTTTGACCAAGGTTTTAACTGCCTTGGTAACAGCAGCCTGGCTAACATTGAGGGTCTTAGCCAACTCAGAATTGGTCTTTCGTCCCTCAGACAAAAGCATGAGAATATGCTCCTGAGTATTGGTCAACTTAACCTGACTACGGCACTGACCAATGAGGAGCTCATGCTGATTTTCAGCCTTAAGCAAAATCTGATTAATCAATTGATTTACTTGTTCTTCTAGTTCTAGCATTGCTTTCTCCATTTACTTAACCAGTTAATTATATCGAAAACACAGAGGTTTTGCAAGGGTGGAGCAAGAAAAAGATTAGCGACGGGCTATCATCACTATCAAGGAAGAATAAAGGTAAAATAAAAACCTAACCAAGCTGGTTAAGTTTTCATCAGATATAGATTTATCGCAAAGTTGCAAAGATTTCTTCGACCTGAGCCACAGACTCGGCACGTGAGACTTCGCCACGAACCTTGGCTGCTCCCGCTGTTCCACGAAGATAGTGTGGTGCAAGACCACGGAATTCACGAACAGCAATCTTTTCACCTTTAAGATCTACCAAACGTTTGAGGTGGTCTTCAGCGATGTCCAATTTCTTATCAAATGGAAGCTCTGGCAACTCCTCTCCTGTTTCGAAGAAGTGGTTGATTTGCGTGAAAATGTAAGGATTGTTCATGGCTGCACGACCCACCATAACAGCATCTACACCAAGTTCTTCAATCATAAGTTTCGCATCTTGAACACTGCGAACATCACCATTTCCGATAAATGGAATCTTAGTGATAGCCTTAGCAACACGGGCCAAAGTCTCATGATCACAGTGACCTGTGTACATTTGCTCACGAGTACGGCCGTGCATAGCAAGGGCAGAAACACCTGCAGACTCAGCTGCAAGGGCATTTTCTACAGCCAAGTCACTGTCTGACCAACCTGTACGCATCTTAACAGTCAAAGGAATATCAAGTACTGATGTTACTTCCTTGACGATGTGGTAAATCTTGTCTGGATCCTTGAGCCACTTGGCACCCGCTTCATTTTTAACGACCTTATTGACTGGACAACCCATGTTGATATCAACAATATCAGCCTTGGTATTGGTCTGGATAAAGTCGGCTGCACGCTTCAAGCCCTCAGCATCACCACCGAAAAGCTGGATAGACATTGGATGCTCATTCTCATCAATATGAAGCATATGAAGGGTTTTCTCATTATTGTAGAGGAGACCTTTTTCAGAAATCATCTCCATAACTACGAGACCAGCACCGAATTCCTTGGCAATGGTACGGAAAGCCGAGTTGGTAACACCTGCCATCGGAGCTAATACTGTACGATGAGGAATTTCCACGTTTCCAATCATGAAGGACGAATTAAGTTTAGTCATTGATGAGTTCCTCCAAGTCAGCTTCTGAAAATTCATACTTAGTTTGACAGAATTGGCAGACGATTTCAGCCCCATGATCCTCGTCTTTCATGGCTTGAAGTTCATCCTTACCAAGCGTCAAGAGGGCATTTTCAAAACGTTCACGTGAGCAATCACACTCAAAGCTAAGCTCCTCTTCAGACAAACGTTTGAAAGGTTCATCCCCATAAATGGCATTCAAGAGAGCTTCGATATGGTCATCAGACTCCAAAAGCGTTGAAATGGCTGGCATCTCTTGGATGCGTTTTTCGTAACGAGCGATTTCTTCTTCGCTAGCTCCTGGTAAAACCTGAAGCATGAAACCACCAGCAACCTTAACCTTGTCCTCTTCGTCAAGAAGTACATTAAGACCAACAGCAGATGGCGTTTGCTCAGATTCTGTCAAATAGTAGGCAAAGTCTTCACCGATTTCACCAGAAATAAGTGGTGTTGATGACGTGTAAGGATTACCAGTTCCATAATCGATGATTGAGACAAACTGCCCTTGCCCCATAAAAGGCCCCACCAAAACTTCACCAGTCGCTGTTTTCTTGATGTCCACACCTGGATTTTGGATATAGCCCTTAACATGTCCTTTGGTATCAGCTACAGAGATGACATGACCAAAAGAGCTGTTTCCGATAACCTTAACCGTAATTTTGCTTTCACCTTTTTGGTTAGCAGCCAAGATTTGGTTGGCAATAAGGGTACGCCCCAAAGCAACTGTCGATGATGATAGAGTATTGTGTTTTTCTTGTGCGGTTCTAACAGTTTCTGTGCTATCAAGAACGTAAGCACGGAAAGAACCTGATTCTGAAATTGTTTTAATTAATTTATCCATAGTGATTCTATTATAACACAAAAAAGAGGGTGGAAAAATCGTAAACGCTCGGCGTTTCGCTTCCACACCCTCTACCAAATTACCATGAAAATTCGGACAGTTTTTCCCTCAAACTTGCTATTTTTCTATCATCAAAATGGTGTTTTTGCCTTATTACAGGTGGCAAATTCTCCAAATACTCAATATAGACGCTGACAAGGAGATTATAGTCATTAGTTGTCAAACGTTTGAGTTGACTATGAATGAAGGTAGTTGCCTGATCATACTGTTCATGGATTAACAAGTCGTCAATGTAGTCATTGCCATCAATCGTGTGACCTTGCTCGTCCTCCACCTGACCTAAATCAATATCCAGAGTCTCAAATTTAAAAGCCTTACTGACCACATTAGCTGTCCCTCGAATTTGATTGAGTAGCCAGTCACTGTTATACACTCCCATATTAGTCCCCTCCATTACTTGCTATTCAAATCTATTATATCTTTTTAAATACCGATTGTAAACGCTTTCTACACTTTGCAATTACTCTGTTACTAACAGTTATCTAGAGCTCATTGCTCGATTTTTCTAGCAAAACAAAAAGGACCATCTGGTCCCTTTAAATTATCAGAGTTTTTACCCAACTGATCCTTCCATTTCATAACTAATCAAGCGGTTAAGCTCAACAGCATATTCCATTGGAAGTTCTTTGGTAAATGGTTCCACAAATCCCATAACAATCATCTCTGTTGCTTCTTGTTCTGAAAGTCCACGACTCATGAGGTAGTAGAGTTGCTCTTCAGAAATCTTAGAAACTTTAGCTTCGTGTTCAAGGGCAACTTGTGAGTTATGGATTTCGTTAAATGGGATAGTGTCTGATTTAGACAAGTCATCCATCAAGATGGTATCACATTCGATGTGAGATACCGATTTCTTAGAATCCTTGTTGAAAGTGACTTGTCCACGGTAGTCAACCTTACCACCGTTACGAGCGATTGATTTAGAAACAATAGATGATGATGTATGCGGTGCATTGTGAATCATCTTAGCCCCTGTATCTTGGTGTTGACCTGCATTGGCGAAGGCAATTGAAAGCATGGTACCACGCGCACCTTCTCCATCAAGGTAAACAGATGGGTACTTCATAGTGACTTCGGCCCCAAGGTTACCATCAATCCACTCAACAGTCGCATTTTTCTTAGCGGTAGCACGTTTAGTTACCAAGTTGTAGACGCTATCTGACCAGTTTTGGATAGTTGAGTAGCGCATGTAGGCACCATCAAGTGCAAAGATTTCAACAATGGCTGCATGAAGGCTAGCCGTTGTGTATGTTGGCGCTGTACATCCTTCAACATAGTGAACGCTGGCACCTTCATCAACGATGATAAGGGTACGTTCAAACTGGGCAGTCGCTTCGTTATTGATACGGAAGTAGGTTTGAAGCGGAATATCCACCTTGACGCCTTTAGGTACATAAATAAAGGTACCACCTGACCAGAAGGCAGAATTAAGGGCCGCAAATTTATTGTCTGTTGGCGGAACCAGTTTTGAGAAGTACTTCTTGAAGAGCTCTGGATGCTCTTTAAGAGCTGAGTCCGTATCTGTAAAGATAATACCCAACTTGTCATACTCTTCTTTCATGTTGTGGTAAACCACTTCTGATTCATACTGAGCTGAGGCTCCAGCAAGATAGGCACGCTCTGCTTCTGGGATACCAATACGTTCAAAAGTTTCCTTGATTTTCTCAGGAACGTCTTCCCAGTCACGAGCAGGTTTGTCTGATGCTTTTTGGAAATATGTCAAGTCATCAAAGTTAATACCAGAAAGGTCTGGTCCCCACTCTTGCATGGCCATTTTGTTAAAGGTTTCCAATGATTTCAAGCGGAATTCAAGCATCCACTCAGGCTCCCCTTTTTCAGCAGACATGGCACGGACCACATCCTCGCTGATTCCTTTTCCTGTTGAAAAGACTGGTGTCACATCGTCATGGAAACCGTATTTATATTCCCCCAAATCAATGGGTTTTGGTTCTACTTTTTCATTTGTTTCAGTCATAGTATTTTCCTTTATTAAAGGTTTGATTCGTTTTCCTTTTTGCTTGGTCAAGGAGACTAACTGCTCCTTGACTTCCTAAAGCTCGCTTCTCTCTATGGCTTTTTTGAGGGCATTCCAAGAGAGTGTTGCACATTTGATACGTTGTGGAAATTTAGAAACCCCCGCCAAGAGCTTGGCTTCGCCTAGCTTATCTTCATCTTTATGATCTCCTTGAATCATAAGAGAGAAAATCTCCGCTAGCTCCAAAGCCTCGGCCTTGTTTTTTCCAATAACTGCATCCGTCATCATACTTGATGAAGCTGTAGAAATGGTACACCCATCACCAGCAAAGGCAATGTCTTCAATCACGTCACCATCAAATTTGACTGACAGATTGATAACATCTCCACAAGTCGGATTATTCAGTTGAAGTTGCTCCACATCAGGTAGGACACCATGATGGTGAGGGCTCTTAGAGTGATCGGCCACAACAGCCATATATAAACTATCTAGTCTAGAGAGTGCCATTGAAAAACTCCTTCGTCGCAAGAATTGCCTCTACAAGCTTGTCGCAATCCTCTTTGGTATTGTAAATATAGAAACTTGCTCGGGCAGCTGATGAGATTCCTAAATGATTAATTAAAGGCTGAGCACAGTGGTGACCCGCACGCACTGCCACTCCTTCATAATCAAGAGCTGTCGCCACATCATGAGGGTGAAGCCCATCAATATTAAAGGCAATAACACCTGCATGCTGACTAGGATCCTCTGGACCATAGACTGTCAGACCATCAATCGCCTGAAGCTTAGGCAAAACATAGTCTACCAATTCTTGCTCGTAAGCATGAATATTTTCCATGCCTAAAGCAGAGAGGTAGTCCACAGCAGTACCAAGAGCAATAGCCCCCGCAATGTTAGGTGTACCAGCCTCAAATTTCCAAGGCAATTCCTTCCAAGTGGCTTCCTGTTCGTAAACGAAATCAATCATCTCACCACCGAATTCAATAGGATTCATCTGGTTAAGAATCTCTTCCTTGCCATAAAGAACCCCAATCCCTGTTGGGCCTAACATCTTATGTCCAGAAAGGGTGAAGAAATCACAATCCAAATCCTGAACATCAATGGCCATGTGGGGCGCCGATTGGGCACCATCCACCACCATATAGGCACCAACTTGGTGAGCAAGCTTGGCAATCTCTTTGACAGGATTGATGCAGCCTAAAACGTTAGAGACCTGAGCTAGACTGACAAATTTTGTCTTTTCAGTAATCTTGTTAGCCAAATCTTCCATATCCAATTGGCCATCTTTCAAGTAGGCGTAAACAAGTTTAGCCCCTGTCTTCTTACAAGCTTCCTGCCAAGGAATGATATTTGAGTGGTGTTCCATAATTGAAATAACCACCTCATCTCCTGGCTCAAGAACCTGCTCTGCAAAACGACCAACCCAGTTAAGACCAGTTGTCGTTCCACGTGTAAAGAGGACCTCTTTGGTTGATTTAGCATTGATAAACTGACGAAGCTTTTCACGACTAGCTTCGTAAGCAGCTGTTGCACGCTCAGCCAAAGTATGCACACCACGGTGAACATTGGCATTGTCCTCATGATAGTAGGCCATGAGAGTGTCCAAAACTACTTGAGGCTTCTGAGTCGTTGCTGCATTATCCAAGTATACCAAAGGTTCATCATTAACTACCTGATCTAAAATGGCAAAATCTTGTCGAATCTTATAGGCATCTAAAGCTGACATCTTATCTCCCTATCTAGATATATCATAGGTTAGACTATCTGCGTCGATAGTTCCTAACGTTTGTTTAGTTTTGTATCAGTTACAGAAATCATTTCATCGCGCACTTCTTTAACTGGGATTTCAGTAATAACTGCTCCTAAGAAACCGCGAATAACCAAACGTTCTGCAGTGTCTTGATCAAGTCCACGACTCATGAGGTAATACATATCCTCTGGATCTACCTGACCGATTGAAGCAGCATGCCCTGCTGTAACTTCATTTTCGTCAATCAAGAGAATTGGGTTAGCGTCTGAACGTGCCTTGTCAGAAAGCATAAGCACACGGCTTTCTTGTTGTGCATCAGCACCCTTAGCACCTTTAACAATGTGACCAATACCATTGAAAGTCAAAGTACCACGTTCCAAGATAACACCATGTTGTAGGATATGACCCACAGAGTTGTTACCATAGTTCGTCACACGAGTATCAATCCCTTGAACCTGACGACCTGATGAAAGACCAATAACTTTAAGGTTGGCATGACTTCCATTGCCAATCAAGTCACTATCAAAGTCAGCAATAACATTGCCCTCGTTCATGATCCCGAGAGCCCAGTCAATGCTGGCATCACGACCGATACGACCTCGACGACTAATATAAGTTGTGACGTTTTCACCCAAACGGTCAATAGCCGCAAACTTGACTTGTGCACCGTCTTGAGCAATGACTTCAACTGAAATATTGGCACTAGCTTTTTCAGTCGCTTCACCTAGCGTTTCAAAGCGCTCAAGGTAAGTCAATTTACTGTTTTTACCAGCCACGATCAAAACGTGTTTGTTAAATGGAACATTTGAAGTTCCATCTTGGTAAAAATAGCTTTCAACTGGCAAGTCAACTTCAACATTATCTGGTACATAAAGGACTGCTGCACTATTGAAATAGGCATAGTTATAAGCTGCCAATTTGTCCTCATCATAGGCTACAGCCTTACCAAAGAAGGCTTCAACGACTTCTGGGATTTCCTCAAGAGCAGTTGTAAGGTCTGTGAAGACCACACCTTGACTAATCAAGTCAGCTGGCAATTGTTCAAGTACAGTATTTGTTCCTACTTGGACCAATTTAGGGTTGTTTCCAAGCGCTGTAAAATCAGGCACATTTGCTGATGGTTCATTTTCAGTAATCGTTCCATCACCGAGATTCCAACGGTGGAATTTAACACGCTCGATTTTTGGAAGAGCCAAACTTTCAAGCTTATCAAAGGATGCTTGACGAAGGTCTTGCAACCAAAGTGGCTCTGCTTTTGCTTGTGAAAAAGCGATAATAGATTCTTTTGACATAGGTTACTCCTTTTCTAGTTATTTCGAGTAACAGACTTACGCTTCTTCGTGGTACTCGTAACCGAGCTCTTCAGCGATTTTCGCATAACCTTCTTGCTCAAGACGAGCAGCCAATTCAGGACCGCCTGAAAGAACCACTTTACCTTCCATCATTACATGTACGACATCTGGAGTGATGTAGTTCAAGAGACGTTGGTAGTGAGTGATAATCATAGCACCGAAGCCTTTGCCACGCATAGCGTTAACCCCTTTTGAAACCACTTTAAGGGCATCGATATCAAGACCTGAGTCAATCTCATCGAGAAGAGCAAACTTAGGTTCCAACATGAGCAATTGAAGAATTTCGTTACGTTTTTTCTCACCACCTGAGAAACCTTCATTAAGGTAACGCTCAGCCATTTCTTCACGCATACCAAGCAATTCCATCTTTTCATCCAATTTGGTGATGAAATCAAGAACAGAAATCTTTTCGTCATCTTCTTTACCAGCGTTCATAGCCGCACGGATGAACTCAGCATTTGTGATTCCTGGGATTTCAGCTGGGTATTGCATAGCAAGGAAAAGACCTAGGCGTGCACGTTCGTCAACTTCCAAATCAAGGATGCTTTCGCCATCAAAAAGGATGTCCCCTTCTGTGATTTCATAGTTTGGGTTACCCATGATAGCAGCTGAAAGGGTAGATTTACCAGTTCCGTTAGGCCCCATGATAGCAGCAATCTCACCAGTTTTAAGAGTCAAATTAAGACCCTTCAAGATTTCTTTATCTTCAACAGAAACATGAAGATTTTTGATTTCAAGTACAGACATTGTATACTCCTTTTTTCATATATACAGCGAGCACTTGCTCGCTAATTTGCATTATTTTTTTGAAAATAGTCTTGCTATTTTCTGGAAAATAAAAAGAGAACTTCCATTTTCCTTAATTAGAATCATTATAACAAAAAAGCCATTACTTGGCTTTTCAAATGTTTAATTTTTTCGCCCTTGCTTCCATTTTAACATGGTTACTTGGCGATAATCACTATTCCCGATAAATTTCAGGAAGTTGAAGAGAGGTGTTCGACCAACGCCCCAAATCTCAAGCCCTTCAATCAGAATTTCCATTCCCAAAAGTAAACTCAAGAGCAAGAGAATACCACCGAAACGGCTGGAAACGTTTAACAGGAGGGCAATCAATGAAAAGAGGATAGCGATGGCATAAACCACCAGAACCGCCCCTCGATGAGTGAAGCCCATGGCTAGAAGGCGATGATGCAAGTGCATCTTGTCAGCCTCCATGGCTGGACGCCCTGACAATTTCCGGCGGACAATGGCTACCACTGTGTCAACAATAGGCACTCCAAGGATAATAACAGGTGACAAAATAGCCACTGCAGTTGCATTTTTCAATCCTTGCAATGACAAGACACCAATCATAAAGCCAATAAAAAGCGCCCCCGTATCACCTAGATAGATAATCGCTGGATGATAATTGTAAGGGAAGAAGCCCATAATGGCAGCGACCAAGACAAAGATGGTCATGGTCAAGAAAATATCAGTATCATAGAGGAAGAAATAAGAAATCACCCCCATAGTCATAAGGGAAATGATAGAAACTCCTCCAACCAAGCCGTCCAATCCATCAATCAGATTAATGGCATTGGTGATGGCCGCAATCCATAACACCGTTAAAATCAAGGTCAATACTGGCCCAAAATGAATCATGGGACCACCAAATGGAATCTTAAAGCTATCAAATCGGAAGTCTGTAAAAGCCCAAACGATAACAGCTCCAATAACAATACCAAGCATCTTAGGTAGAGGCTTTAATTCCAAGATATCATCAATGAAGCCCGTCAGAGCTACGACAGATCCACCCACAACAACCGGTAAGATATACCTGATGTAGGAAACATGCCAGATATCCTTATGGATAATCATAGGCATAAAGACCAAGGTCGCTAGTACAAAGGCCGACAAAATAGCTAGACCACCAGCACTAGGCATTGGCTTTTTATTGATACGTCTTGCATTGGGATTGTCAACAGCTCCGACACGTAAGGCCAAAGAGCGTACCAAAGGGGTCATCACGATGGCTATCAAAAAGGTCCCAATCAAAACGAATATATAGTTAATGGTCCAAGGCATGTCTTAGCTCCATTTCGTTGCTTGTAGTACCGGTAAGGCGTCCTCTTCCATCAAGATTGTTGCATGCTCTTGTAGGTAGGCACGTGTTCGGTCTGCCACATTCGCATATTCAAGAAAACGCGCATACATATTGTTCGCGTAATAATCAGGCTCATCAGCCAAGTAAAGAAGAATCGTCATGTAGTAGACATCCCCCAGCTTATAAAGCTCAGAACCTTCAACAGGTATATCCTTCAAACCTTGCGTAAAAGTCACCACTTGATCAAAGTCAGAGAAGGCCAAGACATAGTGGGTATAGTCTTCACGAATATTTTCTTCAGCCACTTCCTTGGTAGGCTCTGTCATAGCCTTATCAACCTCTTCCAAGGTCTTTTCAAGCTCTTCGAGCTTATGGTGTGCTTCGATGTCACCCTTGTCCATAAAGTTACCCTCAAGAGCCTTGAGGAACTCTTCTGGAGAAAGCCCTGAGTAGTCATCCATATCTGACAAATCGTTGAAATCAAGGTCTTCCTTAAGATCTGATTTAGTCACAAAGACATCCACACGATCCTTGCGTGGCGTGACACGGAAGCTCAGCATCCCACTATTTTTAAAGTTATCAGGCAAGTCCAACTCATCCATGACAGTATAGAAAAATTCCTCTGTTTTTTCCTGGGGAATCAAGAAATCCTTCAATTCCATACCATGTTCTTCAAGATCTTCCATGGTAATCATGATTTTTAGAGTTGTCTCGCTTATTTGTTTCATTTCCATATGTAAAAAACCTCGCACGAGTAGTTATTTCATTATACTAGAAAAGCCAAGAGATAGCAATTTCTGAGCAAGTTTGAGTCTTATTTTGGAAAGGATTTCTAAAAACTTCTTAATACTAACAAAACCTTGTATTTCCCCATTTATACCTGTCATCTATCCTAGATTGGAGTATAATAAAAGTGAAGATATACATGGAGGTGATGACCATGACTGCCTATAAAAAAGGGTGGCTACGAGCTAGCATTGCTGGAGGAATAACGAGTTTATTGACGCTCTTTCTCTACTTATCGGGGCAACCTTATCAAGTAAACAAATCTACCTTTCTTACAGGGCTAATCGTCGCCATCATACTAGCAACTGCACCCATTTACGACGATAACCGTTTATCGCTCAAACAGCAATCTCTTCTCCACTTCTCAATCATGTGTGTTACCATCCTTCCAATTCTCTGTTTGTCCGGATGGTATCCCTTGCATAATATCGTGGACTTCTTGAAAATCCTAGCTAGCTTCTTGACTTGTGGACTGGTCCTATGGTTGCTAGCTTACCTTATCTTTGGAAAACTTATCCACAAATAATCTCTAAACCAGATAAAAAGGACTTCAATTGAAGTCCTTTTCAGTTTACTTAAAAGTAATTATCCGAAAATAAGTTTGACAGCTCCATAAAGAAGCACAATAATACCAAGCACGATACGGTATTTTCCGAAAACAGTGAAGTCATGTTTCTTAATGTAATTCATCAAGAAGCGAATCACGAACAAGCTGACAACAAAGGCTGTCACACTAGCTACCAAGAGAATAGCCACTTGTCCACCTGTCAAGGTATTCCCGTCAATGAAATACTTAACCGCCTTAAGTCCACTATAACCAAACATGGTTGGAATACCAAGGAAGAAGGTAAAGTCAGCAGCTACGCTACGACTAGTACCAACGATGATACCCCCAAGAATAGTAGCACCTGAACGGCTTGTCCCTGGAATGATACTCAAGACTTGGAAAAGACCAATATAGAAAGCTGTCTTGTAAGACATACGTGCCAAATCCGTTACCTTAGGCTCTACACGTCGATTGCGGTCCTCAATCCAAATAAAGGCAATCCCGTAGACTACCAACATGATAGCTACTACAAAGAAATTACTGAGATGGGCCTCCATCCAGTCATCTAAAAGAAGACCAAAAAAGGCTGAAGGAATACAGGCAATGACCACCTTGAGCCAAAGTTGCCAAGTCAATTGCACTTCACGTGCTGTCTTACCAGGTTGGAAGGGATTCAAACGTTTAAAGTAAATGACCATAACCGCAAGAATAGCACCAAGTTGGATAACGATATTAAACATATCAATGAAATCCTTACTTTGTCTCAAGTTCAAGAATTCATTCACCAAAATCAAATGACCTGTAGATGAAATCGGTAGCCACTCAGTGATACCTTCGACAATCCCAAGAAAGACTGCTTTTAGTAATTCAATAATAAATTGTGCCGTTTGCATAATTATCTCCGTTTTAAAATGCTAGCCTCATCACACCAAAAATGATCAAGGCTCCAAATCGTCCTTCCCATTATATCAAATTACAACTTGTATTTGAAGACAATCTTGATATAGAGATTGTTTTTCTAATCCCAACTTATTGTCATTAATCCTAATTTCCTGTAGAATAGTAAGGTATGACATTTTTATAGGAGACATTGTTTCAATGAAAAAAATTATTATAGCCTGCTTTGCAGCGCTCCTCCTCGTTTTTGGCGGAGTATCAAGCGCTCAAGCAGACGAGTATCTCCGTGTGGGTATGGAGGCTGCCTATGCACCTTTCAACTGGACGCAGGACGATAACTCAAACGGAGCCGTTCCAATCGAAGGTACCAAACAGTATGCCAACGGTTATGACGTGCAAATCGCTAAAAAAATCGCTGAAGCTCAAGGCAAGAAACCCTTGGTAGTCAAAACAGCTTGGACAGGTTTGATTCCTGCCCTCACTTCCGGCAAAATCGATATGATCATCGCAGGTATGAGCCCAACAGCTGAACGTCGTCAAGAAATCGACTTTTCAGACAGCTATTACCGAAGCGAACCTGTCATGGTTGTCAGCTCAGACGGTGATTATGCCAACGCTAAGAGTCTCAAAGACTTCAAGGATGCTAAAATCACAGCTCAACAAGGGGTTTATCTCTATAATTTGATTGATCAAATCCCAGGTGTCAGCAAACAAACCGCTATGGGTGATTTCGGGGCTATGCGCCAAGCCCTCGCATCTGGTATCATCGATGGTTATGTTTCAGAGCGTCCTGAAGCAAAAACTGCCGAAGAAGCTAGCTCAAAATATAAGATGATTACGCTTAAAGATGGTGGTTTCCAGGTTTCAGACGATGACGTGTCCTTGGCCGTCGGTCTTCGTAAAGGAGACAGCCAGCAAATGGAACAAGTCAATAAGGTCCTTGCTGGAATCAGCCAAGAGGAACGTGTCAAACTGATGGATCACATCATTGCCATCCAACCTGCAGATAAGACTGATGAGGCTAAAAAAGGAAACTTCTTTAGTCAGATGAGCGCTATCATCGCTAAGAACTGGCCACAATTCTTACGTGGTACAGGAATGACCCTTCTTATCTCAATTATTGGTACAGTTGTGGGTACTTTCATCGGTCTTATGATTGGTGTTTACCGCACAGCTCCTAAAGCTGCTAATAAATTTGTAGCCTTGCTCCAAAAACTCTTCGGTTGGGTTCTTAATGTCTATATCGAAGTTTTCCGTGGTACGCCAATGATTGTACAATCTATGGTTATCTACTACGGTACTGCCCAGGCCTTTGGTATCAACATTGACCGTACCCTAGCAGCTGTCTTCATCGTTTCTATCAACACCGGAGCCTACATGAGTGAAATCGTTCGTGGTGGTATCTTCGCTGTTGATAAAGGACAATTCGAAGCTGCAACTGCTCTTGGATTTACCCATGGTCAAACCATGCGTAAGATTGTTCTTCCACAGGTTATCCGTAACATCTTGCCAGCTACTGGTAATGAGTTCGTTATCAATATCAAGGATACCTCTGTTTTGAACGTTATCTCTGTTGTGGAACTTTACTTCGCAGGTAACACTGTTGCAAGCCAAACTTATCAATACTTCCAAACATTCTTTGTTATCGCAGCAATCTACTTTGTCCTCACCTTCACAGTGACACGCATCTTGCGTTATGTAGAACGCCGTTTGGATCAAGATACTTACACACAAGGAGGGGTTCACTAATGACTGAGACGATTTTAGAAATTAAAAACCTCAAAAAATCATACGGAAAAAACGAAGTCCTCAAAGATATCTCCCTCAGCGTCAAGAAAGGTGAAGTTATCTCAATTATTGGTTCTTCAGGTTCAGGGAAATCAACCTTCCTTCGCTCTATTAACCTACTCGAGTCACCTTCAGGTGGTGAAATCCTCTATCATGGAGACAATGTCCTTGAAAAAGGTTACGACCTCACTACCTATCGCGAAAGACTCGGTATGGTTTTCCAATCTTTCAACCTCTTTGAAAACCTTAATGTTTTGGAAAATGCTATCGTAGCTCAAACAACCGTTCTCAAACGTGACCGCAAAGAAGCTGAGAGTATCGCCAAAGCTAACTTGGAGAAAGTTGGTATGGGGGAACAATACTGGAAAGCTAAACCAAAACAACTCTCAGGGGGACAAAAACAACGTGTGGCCATTGCCCGTGCCCTCTCTGTTGATCCTGAAGCCATCCTATTTGACGAGCCAACTTCAGCCCTTGACCCAGAAATGGTAGGGGAAGTACTCAAGACTATGCAGGAGCTATCTGAAACTGGTTTGACCATGATTATCGTTACCCATGAAATGGAGTTCGCACGTGATGTTTCAGACCGTGTCATCTTCATGGATAAAGGGGTAATCGCTGAACAAGGTAGCCCAGAACAAATCTTTGAAAATCCTAAAGAAGAACGTACTAAGGAATTCCTCAAACGTTTCTTGGGTTAAAAACAAAAAAGTTAAGGTTTCGACCTTAACTTTTTTATTTACTCACTTAACTCCTCAAAATTTTCTATAATAACTTAGTACTCCAGGCTATTAAATTTTTTTAGGCCAAACAGACTTAGAATAATACTATAAAACATCGTTAACATAGTAGGACCAACTAAGCCAATCCAAGCGTTATTCACTGTTGTCGTAAACTGACTATAGCCATTCGGAAAAAGTGTTGCGATAGGACCACCTACAATTGAGGTAATCATCATAACTACAGATAATCCAATTCCTGTAATCATTGTTGTACCTATACCAAATCTAAGAGAAATAAAAGCTGACACAGAAATAGAGAGGACTCCTTTTAAAAATATTATAAAAATACTTTGTAACCCCAAAAAAGTATAGTAAGTATTTTCAGATAAAAAGCGAGTTGTCCCAAAATCCATATGTACTACTCTAGTATAGTGAACAACTAATGAAGATAACAAGAAAACTCCAAAATATACGAGTAAGATTAATAACAAACTAAAGTATTTTGACAAGAAAATATTTTTTCTGTTAATATCCTTATACATGAACATTGTATGATCATCTGTTTCTCTTCTAAAAACTGAGATGGTTAGGAAATAAAGAGCTAAGGTTGGTAAAATCATAGTATCCATAGAATTTAAAATCATATCAGCAAAATCAAGATAACCAACTTTTGAATTCCCAGAGTTTGTAATTTGCATGAAATTAGAATCACCAAAAAGTGAGGCTACCCAGTAAACTAGAGGATACAAACTAAATAATAGGAATATTTTTGTCTCTTTTCTTTTCCAAACTGATTCAAATACTGCGGAAAAAATTTGCTTCATAACCTCATCCTTTCATAAATACTTCCTTAAGGTGATTCTCTTTCACTTCGATTGATTCTATCAGAGATTCACTAGCTAATACTCCAAAAATATCATTAAGCGCTTCCTTATCAACAGATATTGGAATATCTAGCAAACCATCGCTTAAAGTAATTCCTTGTGAAATATGATCTTTAAGATTACACATATGATACTTAGAATTTAGGTGAACCACTAAACTTGGCTGAGCCTTACCAATAAAGGACTCCGCAAGTTTCCCACCTTCAATATAGATATATCTATTACACAAAGCTTCCAATTCTCCAAGTTGATGGCTAGAAATCAACATAGAAATTTGACGTTCACTGGACCATTTTTTTAAAATATCAATTAACTTTTGAACACCTACTGGATCCAGCCCTACAAATGGTTCATCCAAAATTAGAAAGTCTGGTTCAGCTACTAGAGCAATAGCCAAGGCTGTACGCTGCTTCATCCCAAATGAGAATCCTTTGGGTTTACGATTTCGAGATTCCCACAACTCAACTAATTTCAAAGTCCTCTCGATATTAGGATATAACTCTTTTTTTCCATGAAGCTTCAAATAAAACTTTAGATTATCTATAACTGACATTTCTGGATAGAATACTGGTTCAATCATAATTCCAAAGTCTTCCAAAACATTATCATTACTATTTATATCCGTACCATTATAACTAATCTTACCTGAAGTTGGTTTTTGTGATTTTGCCATCATTTTCATTAATGTTGACTTACCAGCGCCGTTTTTTCCAATAAGGCCTACAATTTCTCCCTTCTCAATTTCGAGAGATACATCTGATAGCGAATAAAAATCATTACCGGGAAATTTTTTTGAAAGATTTTCTATTTTAAGCATATTTAGCTCCTT
Organism: Streptococcus sp. 27098_8_74; assembly: GCF_041431705.1. Classification (NCBI taxonomy): domain Bacteria; kingdom Bacillati; phylum Bacillota; class Bacilli; order Lactobacillales; family Streptococcaceae; genus Streptococcus; species Streptococcus sp. 27098_8_74. Next base: position 16,686 of record NZ_JAPVYF010000009.1, on the reverse strand, counting down.
TATTCACTGAAATTTTTTTATTAATAAAGTGCGTTGTCAGTGACACTCCATAAAACAGCAATGTCACAAATACTAGTTGAGCTACTGATAACAAATTCATTCCAACTTTTACACTCATATCACTATTTGAAAACGTATTAATATTAACAAAATTTGTCCAAGTACCTGATTTAACAGTAACGTAAGCAAATACCATATACCCTAATAAAGACATTGTGGGTAATAAGAAAGTCAGAAACGTTTTACATTTAAGTTGCTTTAGCTTATATCCAATAAAATTAATAATCAATGGTAACACATATAAAGAAAATAAAAGGATTGGAACAGACATATGAGGCAATAAAAAGATAGTTGCCAAAGTCGTAAGTAAATAAATTAGGGTAATTAATAAGATTAACATTATTCAAAATCTCCTGTTAAATCTAAGAAAATAGTTGATGTACCTGCACTATATATCGAGGTAGCTATAGCAAGTAATCTATATGGAAAAACTAGCGATTGAATATTATTCTTCATTTCTCCTCCTAGAATTCCACATTTTTAAATTTATGCATACCTCTTACGTAAAAAATAACGAAGTAGATAATGGAAATAACAACTGCAGCCATATATGATAAAACCCAATTACTTTGAATAAAGTGGATATATCCATTTGGAAAGAGGTACTGAATACCGATTAACATCGGAGAAACAGATGCCGCTAGTGAAAAGAAAACCCCAGCCAATACTGACTTGATAGTTTTAGAGGTGATAGATACCATCACAACTAAAGTAATTGTAATTAGATTTAAATTAATAGTTGAAATTAAGGTAAATAAACTCTTAATTGTAGCTGAAGATTGATTTGCGATAAAGTTTGATGAAACTTCTCCTTTGGGCAACATAAATCCATAATAAGATACAATACTCGTAAAAATAGTTAACCCCAAAAAAATACTGTATACTGCAACTAAACTCAATAATTTGGCATTAAAAATTTTCTTTCTATTAATATCTTTATAAAGAAACATAATACCTGAGTCTATTTCATCCTTAAAAACTGAAGATACAACCAAAGAAAATAAAAGTATAGGCAATACAAAGCGATATTGCGTACTCACTGCTGACTCTAAAAAAGAAAGAAAATTACCTGTATATTCTGAACTCATTCCTTCCATGAACCCTGATAACAATGGAACTAAAACAGGGAGAAAGGCAAATGTAAGAAAAATATTAACATCCTTTCTCTTAAAAACTGATTTGAAAACTGATTTAAATAACGACATATATAATCTCGCTTTCTATTTCATTAGTAGTTAAAAAACAATATTTGATATCAAATCTATTTAGATTGTGAATAACGTTTTGCATATAATCCAATAAATTAAATATAGTAGATTCCTTTCATAAATGATTTAAGCTAAGTATTTTTCTGAACTTGCTCTTACAAAAATTAGTATATATTAAACTTAATAGTTCGCATCTTAAATATAATAAACAGCACATTATTAGTAATAAACGGGCAAAAAATTACAGATAATTCTTTTTAGTAGCAACACTAATATTTATAATTGCACTATTTCAGTATTAATATATCTTTGTTCAATCTTGAAAGATTTCCTAAATACAAAAAAGTAGACATGAATTATATGTCTACTTTTTAATCTTCAAAAACCAATTCTTGTCGAAATTTATACTCATTACTATAAGTTTTTAAATATACTCTACTGTAAGTCGATAGAATCTCATATACATTAGCTAGCCCTATCCCTCTACCATTACCTTTAGTTGAGTAGCCATAATTAAAAATGGCCTTTGTATTAATTCTCTCCTGCTTTGTTGAATTTTCAATAATCATTATTTTACGATTTTCTTCTTGAAAATATACAAATGAAAGCTCTGGTGAAGCTGATTCCAATGAGGACTCTATAGCATTATCCAAAAAGATGGCTAATAATTTCAACAAATCTATTGAATCTATACTAGCCGGAGCTTTAATAACCTTTTCTATCTCTATAGAAAGTCTAATCCCCTTACTTTGTGCCTCAAACATTTTTGCTGAAACAATAGATTTCATTGCTAAATCCTCTAGATTTACCAAGTTAGCAATATCATAATGCGTATTATAAAAAGTTTTATCTGAATCCAAAAGCACTGAATCATATATGCTTTCAATCCCATCTATGTCTCTATTTTTTATGGATTCATTTAAACTAACTAATATGTTTGTATAATCATGACGAAAACTCTTGATTTCTTTATACAATGACTCTATATGCTCACTATAAATACTCATCGATGAAATCTGTGAGTCCTTAATTTTTTCTAGCTCCCTATTTATATTTTCTTTAACAAGATACTGAATGTATAATAAAAAACCCAAGAATATTGGAAAGTAACTATAAATAATTACCCTATTAATATATATATCTTCTATATTAAAAGAGATCCAGCCCGCATACTCTAATGTAGGTATACTTCGTAAAATATAGCTAGATATATAATATAAAATCATTGTTATAGTAAATAAGTAAACAACTCTTGTTAACTTATCATTTTTAATTTCTCTTGACAGTGTATTTAAATCTATTCTTACTAATTTTAAAAACAAAACATATAGAGGAAAGGATAAAAGTGTAGGAATCCAATCTAGCCAAACGTTATTTTCCAAAGTAGTCTCTGGTATTTTAAATACAAATTGAAAATAAAGAGAAGACAAACTACTAACTATCTCATAGATAGCTAAAGTGAAAAAGCAATAGAATAAGGATTGAACCCAAGACCAATGTTTTTTTGTTTTTATGAATAAAACAATTAAAGGTAGGAAAAAGAATTCACCCCAGAATACAATATCATAAAAAAAGTATTCCACAAGAGTAAATAAAATAGGAATAATAAATAAGTGTCTAACTTTAAATTTGTAATCACTAACTTGTTGAAAGATGACTAATCTAATAACCCACCCAATAAAAAATACTCCCTCATACTCAAATTTCATCTCAAAGTAATCCTCTCAACTAAACCTTTTAATTTCATACGAGATACAAAACAAGATTCATCATTTTCAAAGAAAACAGTATGATTTGATTTGTCAATACGAATAATATTCTCTGGATTCACTACATAAGATCTATGACTTTGGTAGAGCCTTTTGTCTGCCTTCGCAATATCTGAAACTTTACCATAAAATTCCATATGGCCTTTCTTCGTCGTTAAAATTACCTTATGAATCGTAGGTGAGGTCTCAAAATAAAGAATATCTGAAAAAGGAACTTGTATTTGAGAATGTTCTGATTTAAAACAAAATGAATCTTCACCTATTGTTTTATTAACACTACCAGTAGCATGTATCAAAACAGACGAAATAGCTTCCTGATAATCTTGATCACTTAACCCTTTGTCGATAAAGTCCAAAGCAGATACACGGTAACTGTAGGTGACTGGCATAAATTCTGAGTGAGTCGTCACAAAGACAATCGACGCACTAGGATCTTTTTCACGGATTTCACGCGCAATTTCCATTCCTCTCTTTTTATCTCCTTTAATTTCAATATCAAGAAAGAAAAATTGATGATTTCCTGTCTCTTTAATTGCATCTAACAACTGTTGAGGCTTACCAAAGACTTCTAAATACCTATACCTCATTTTATTATCAGACATACATTTCTTAATCGCTGTCTCAATACGAGTTTGCTGAAAAAAATCATCTTCTAGAACAAAAATATTTAACATACATATCCTCTTAAACTATTAATTCTTCCAATCCTTTAAAACTTCAGTAAGTTTTCGTCGCGAACAGACAATGGAATTAACTTTACTATTATCAAACATAATTCGTCTAGTTCCTAAATCAATAGCTTTTATACGCTTAAGATTAACTAAATATTTTCTATGACAGCGCCTAAAAACTAACCCCATATCTATTTCAAAGTCTTTTATTTTTCCATAAGCCTCAAAAATTCCATTATCAGTTATAAACTGCAAAAGTCTTGGACAATCTGACATTGTACCGATATATAGAATCTCTCCAATTGGGATTTTAACCGACATGCTATCTTTTTTAGCAACAATATAATCCATCATTTCCCCCTTACTATAACATAATTTAATCATAACAAAGAGTTCTCTTAAAAAACTAAAATTACATCCAACGGTACTTTTTTTGTCATAAACGGTAAAATTATCTCTACCATTACAAAATAAACACCATTCACGACAAGTCAAACCTCTTATTTACTCATCATGATAAAATTGATAATAAAAAGAAAGGTAAAATTATGAGTGATAAAATCTATATAATTCAACCATTTAGATATCAACAACCACTGACCAAAATCCTTAAACAATTGCTTAAGAAAAAATACCCTAATACCAGATTAAAAATTAAACATAGACAAGGTGATATTCAAAAACAAAAACTAGGTACCCCCACTAATGTCTATTTTATCATATACGATCCTCAACTAGAACCTTGGGATGGATTACATATCTCCAAAAAAATCAGACAAATAGAACCAAAATCTATTCTGATATTAGTATCAACCACTATGGACCACACCAAATTTTTCAGAAGCCATATCGGATTTTTAGGAGTCATTAATTTTCACAAATTCTCTAAATCTGAAATAGAAGATTATCTAGAATATTGCTTTAAATTAATATCAAAAGTCGCTTAAGAATATTTCATATAAAAGATAAACTAAACTCCATTATCAAATTGAATATGATTCTGCTCTATACTTTTAAAATAATTATTGTTTGTTGATAATATATTAATCAGCAAATGAGTCTTTCCTATGTGAAAAAAATGCCTGAAAACTATTTAGTTTTCAGGCATTCGGAAGTTTTGAGACATTAGACTCAAAACTTAGTCATGGAACTTCGCAGAAGGTCGCTGACGTCCGTCATCACATAAGGAAAGGCTCAGTAGAAGATTGCATTTTCATAATAAAAAAACGGCAGATGCCGTTTTTTTGTCTATGATTAGTTACGACGTGTACGTCTGTCAACAAAACCAAGGAAAGCCAATAGTGTCATAAAGAGACCTACAAGACTGAATCCTACTGCAGTTGACTCACCTGTTTCTGGCAAGCTGTCTGTTTCTTGTACAGGAGCTTGTTTCTCTGCTTTTGCTTGACCATAATTTACAGGAATTTGAGCCGCCGTTTGAGCTGCTTTTTCTTGTGTTGTGAAAGCAAAAACTTTACCATCTACATCGTAAACAGGTACTGGTGTAAGACCTTTAGAGATGATGTTAGCATACTCTTTAGCCAATTGTGTTTGAAGCTCTTTGTCTGCCTTAGCTTTCATATAGTTATCGAAAGCTGTTTGAACAGTCGTGTATTCGCTCGTTAATTTATCACGTTTAGCAGACAATTCAACCAGTTTCGCACGTTCAGTTGAAAGAGCACCTTTCGCCGCAGTAAATTTAGCAAAGGCCGTTGCACGTTCTGCCTTAGCCTTAGCTAGGTTAGCTGAAGCATTTGTAAGAGCTGCTACACGGTTCTTAGCAGAAGCCAAAGCTTGGTTAGCTTGTGTCAATGCTACTTGTTTCTTAGCAGTATCTTGCTTAGCAGCGTTGTATGCATTTGTCAAACGTTGCAAGGTCGCAGAACTTGTCGCAAGTTTATCTTTAGCTGTTTGAAGCTCTGCTTGTTTTTCATCAAGAGTTGCTTGAGCTTTGCTAAGGGCTGCTGCTTTTTCTTGTGCATTAGCATTAAGATTTTCAACTGCAGCATTCGCTTTTTCCAATTCTGATTTAGCAGTCGCAAGGGCTGCTTGTTTTTCAGAAAGGTTATTCTGAGCAGCTGCCAACTTGCTTGCAGTCGCTTTAAGTGCTGCAAGTTCTGATTGAGTATTCTTAAGTTTAAGAGTTGCTGACTCAGAAGCAGATTTCTTGCTAGCCAAATCACTTTGAGCTTGATCGTTAGCTTGTTTAGCAGCTTCATAAGCTGCTTTTGCAGCTGCTAGATTTGCATTTGAAGATGGTTGAGATTGGTTACCTACATATGGGTTAGCAATCTTAGTTGTGTCAAAGCTACTATCAGAAGCGATAGAATTTTTATTGACATTGTTTACGTGAACGTTAAAGGCACCGGCAACAACACTGATGTCTGTACCAATGTAAGCCTCACCACCATCTGCTGTAAGTCCAGAGATAGAACGAGCATGGTTCCACTCATTACCATTAAACATGAAGTCGAGCATAGCTTCATAGACATATTTCTTAATGTCGTTAAGTGTAAATGGTCCTGTCAAACCTTGCCATGTATTAAGGTTTTCACCAATACTTACACTATTAAATGACTTACCAGCACGGTCAAGGGCGGCACTATCATGTCTTTTATGGGTAATAGCTTCCCAACCCCAGTTATCTGCTACATAACCATCTGAAACACGATCAGCTGCAAGAACACTACCTTTTGAAACAGATGTTTGAGTTGTACCAAAGGCTGTACGAATTTGGTTAATCAAACTTGAAGCATACAATGACAAATCTGTAATTTGAGCTTCACTAAGATTATTCAAATCACTAATTTTAACATTTTTATCCGCTTCATTATCTTGATAACTATTGTTACCACGATCACGTTTATTAACGTTCTTCAAGACTTGTTCAGCTTGAGCTTTTTCTGCTGCTGTCGCTGTTTTAGACTCATGAATCTTAAGAGCATTGACATACTCTTGTGACACTGAGAATTTTTGACGAACATTAGCTGTTGAACTTGTTGAAGATTCTGCTTTTTTCTTAGCTGCTTCAGCGGCTGCAAGAGCAGCTGCCTTTTCATTAGCTACTGTTTGAGCAGTCTCATAAGCTGCTTTAGCTTGGTTTGCTGCATTTTGATCTGCAGTCAATTGCCCTTCTTTAGCTGAAATAGCAGTAGCTTTTTCTTTATCAGCTGCCTGAGCGGCTGCCAATTCTTCTTGAGCTTTTTTCTCAGCTGCTGTTGCAGCATCAAAAGCTGATTGTGCTTTAGCTTGGTTTGAAGCTGCCTCAGAAGCACTAGAACCATTAAGAGCTGCTTTAGCGGCATCTACTGATTTTTGAGCATTAGCCACTTCAGTAGCTTTAGCATTGACATTAGCTTGATCTGTATTAACGACAGCTTGCTGTTTGTCTGCTGCATCTTTAGCAGTTTTTTCTGCTGATTGAGCTGTTTCGACTGCTGACTTAGCTTCCTTAGCTGCATTTTCAGCAGTAGTTACTTGACCTTGAGCGGCAGCAATAGTTTCTGGACTTGCTTCATCGGCTGCTGTTTGTGCCTTTTGCAAGTTAGCATCTGCTGTCGCTAGGTTTGCTTGAGCCTGGTTTGCAGCTGCTTCATGATTAGCAACAACTGACTCTTGTTGCGATACTGCTTGATTTGCAGCGCTGGCTTCTTCTCTAGCCGCTTCGAGTTGGGCTTGAGTTGGGACAGCTTGTGTAGCTGTCGATGATACTGATGCTGTTGTTGAGGCTTGATCGTTTGTCGTTACCTCATCAGCTTTAGCAACTGTAGCAGAAACTGCAAGTGCTGCAATTCCGGCTGTCGCCAAAACCTTTTTATTCATAAGACGAACTCCTTTTTATGTTAAAAATTCACTACTATATAATAACATTTTAATAATCCTGAAACAAGATGCTGACTCCTAATTTTTAAAATTTAATTATTTTATAAGCTTTCATAGCCTGTTTACAAAAATCATTAAATTGTTAGTCAAAAGTAGAGTTGCTGTTTCAAAGTCCTTTTTTAGTCTTTGATTCTGCCTTATCCTTTTATTCTATCAAAACTTCGTTACAGTTTCTTAACTTTCTTTAAACGTTTTTTTGATATAATGTGTACTCATCATATGCAAATGGAGGAGCAAAGTGGCAAAAACATTAAAAACATTGAGTAACATCTTACTAGGAATGCTCTCACTGGCCTTGTCTTATTGGTTTTATAGGGGGCATCTCGAACAGTACGTTCATTACATCGCCCATTATGGCTCCTACTTTCAAGTCTTACTCAACCTAGTCATTATTGTCCTACTGAGTTACTTTGTCTACGCTTTTTTGAAACTCCTTCTTACTAGAAAGCTGAAAAAACAGACACTACTCCTACTCTACTTCATTTACTTTCTTGCTCTCTTCTACCTACTTTTCTTGAAAAACATTGGTACCCAAGGTCTCTCACTTAACCCCCTCTCCTTCGCTCGGGAATTATACTGGGGCAGCCACTTCGTTCCCATCATGAACCTGTTAATGTTCATCCCTCTGGGACTCCTCTTTTCTTCACGATTGAGTAATCTCCTACTCTGTCTCCTTACCCTTTTCTCCGTCGAATCCATTCAGTACTTCGGACATTTAGGAGTCTTTGATTTGGGAGATATCACCTTAAATATGTTAGGTATCCTTATCGGAACTGCTATCCATCAACTCCCTCAATTTCAAACAGTTATCAAAAAGATTTTAAAATAGAAAAACTTCCAGAATTAATTTTGGAGTTTTTTTGTTCGATAGATTAATCATCGTCAGAAAATTTTTAGAGGAATACAAAAAAACAGCCCTCTATATCTAGAGAGCTGTTTTTCACTCGGGTAAAATCCGAGTGAAAAAGAAAAACTGCCCCATCATAGAGCAGTTCCATTTTCGTGTATTCAATTGAACAAGGCCTAGGCACTTGTATCTTGAATTAACGACGAAGTCCGAGTGAGCTAATCAACTCACGGTAACGGTTAACGTCTGTGCGGCGAAGGTATGCCAACAAGTTACGACGGTGACCGATTTTTTTCATCAAACCACGGTAAGTAGCGTGGTCTTTTTTGTGTTGTTTAATGTGTTCGTTAAGGTGGTTGATTTCCCAAGTAAGGACAGCAACTTGAACCTCTACTGAACCAGTGTCACCTTCGTGACGTGCGTATTGAGCAATGATTTCATTTTTTTTCTCTTTTGAGATTGCCATGTTTTTTCTCCTTTTTTTGCTCCATCCGAGTCTTAGGATTGGCTCTCCTAAAACCAAGAAAGAGTTGGTTTGTCTTTACGACCTCTCTATTTTAGCTCATCTACTAATCTTTGTCAATCGCAAGATTTCACTGATTAAGTTTTTGAAGCTTAGACTTTTTTAACCATTTTTGCATTCAGAAAAAATCCAAGGAAAAGTAGGAAACTTACGATAGCATAGGCTAGAAAAATCCAACTAAAACTTGGAGATATGAGTGCCAATAATTTCAAAACATAAGGGGAAATAGCTGACCCTAGGTTACACCCTAAGAGGACATAGGCTGTCGCCTTGTTCAACAGATTTCTATCAATAGACTCAGAAAGTCGATTAAAGATAATTGTCAAAACAATACTATAGAAGAAACCAACACCAACTGAAGATAAAATCAAAATCGGTAAGTTACCAGCCACTGACATCCCAAAGAGACAAACCGCTAACAAGAACATCACTATAGTCAAAAGACGATTTTTAAAATGTCCTATAAGCGAGGCGAAGCTCAGTCCAGCTACAATTCCAATTCCCTGCTCTAAACTCAGTACTAAGGCTGATTGACCACTCTCAATAGTCTTACCGGCAACTTGAAACAGAGGCACGCGCAAACTAATCGAAGAATTGATACAGATGACAAAACCTGCTAAAAGAGCCATGCCAAGAATCATACCAAGGTCTTTTTTGTTCAGAACTTGTTTTCTTTTTGTAATCTGCTTCTTCTCCACTTGCTCCATCGTTGGCACAAAAAGGAGATACATAATCAAAATCACAAAACCAAAACCATAGATAAGGAAGGCAAAGGTCCAATGAATTTTCAGTAATTGTCCAACTAAAAGAGAACAAGAAGCTCCACCAATCAACTCCATGGAGCCACGAATACCTAACATCTGAACTCGCTCTTTACCTTGATAACGTTGACTGATGATGGCAATCGCCTTAGCATTGATAAGACCAATCCCCATTCCAAAAGCAATACGTGACAATAAGACAAGAGGATAGGCTTGTACAAAAAAAGGAAAAATCCCAGCACTACTAAGTAAGAGCAATCCAGTCACAATTAGCTGTCTATCACTTAGCCATTTGTCAATAAATGAATTAAGCAAGAGCATCGCTACTACGGAAAATGAAGGGACAGATACTAGAAGCTCCACTTGCGCGGCAGAAAAGGTTGGGCTATAGTAGTCCAACATAGGTGGTAACGCTGTTGAAATCGAAAAGGCCGAAATCAAGAGCAAGGATAGCCCAAGCAGGCTCATTTTTTCTAAAATTCGTGTCATAATATAGGGATAAGAACATCCTTTCCTTACTTGTCTAATAGTTATTTTTTCATTATAATCTAAGGAGACTTTAAAAAATAGGACCTAGGTCCTAAAAAAGGAGATGTATGCGTAATCATACCATAAGACCTCAACTTGACCAGGTCTTTCCACCCCCCTACCTCAACCAATTACAGAAAGTCACCTTTCAAAAGAACGATTATATTTGTACCCAAGGGCAAGCTATCACTGAGCTGACCTACATTTTATCAGGAAAGGTAAAAATTGTTCGTTCTCTCTTCAATGGTAAAGAACATATCCTAGAAACGCTCAATCAGCCTCAGATATTGGGAGATGTAGAACTCATGACCAACCAACCAGCAGGATCATCAGTCATTGCTTTAGAAGAGGTTCAAGCAGTTCAGCTCCCATTAAATAATAAAGAAGAACTCCTCAAAGACCCTGTTTTTCTCTACCAAATTGGACGTAACCTGGCTAGGGCACTGCATAAGCAAGGTATCACTGCTTCAACGAATGCGAGCTACTCTGTCAAAGAGCGTCTGGCCACCCATATTTTGAATAGTGAAGAAGAGAATATCTTTCAATTATCGCCATCCATTTTAGCTTCCCGTTTTGGGACTAGCTATCGTCATGTACAGCGAGTCATCAAACAATTTATCGACCAGGGAATTATCGAAAAAGAGGCCTTTAAAACCTATCGTATTTTAGAGAAAAAAACCTTGGAAAAACTGGCTTTTATCGATTAGAAAAAGCCTCACTTTAACCCTTGATGGTTTAATTTTCAACCCTTTTGTGCTATAGTTATAAACAAGTAAATCAAAGAAAATAGAGGTAAACAAATGGACGCTCAAACCAAAATTATCCGCGCCAGCCATATGATTGATATGAATGATATCATTCGCGAAGGAAATCCAACCTTGCGTGCTGTCGCTGAAGATGTAACCTTCCCACTATCAGACGAAGACATTATCCTAGGCGAAAAAATGATGCAGTTTCTTCGTAACTCACAAGATCCTGTTATTGCCGAAAAAATGGGGCTTCGTGGGGGAGTCGGTCTTGCAGCCCCTCAATTAGATATTTCAAAACGCATTATCGCTGTTCTCGTTCCAAACCCTGAAGACGCTGAAGGTAATCCACCAAAAGAAGCATATAGCCTTCAAGAAATCATGTACAACCCTAAAGTAGTTGCCCATTCTGTTCAAGATGCTGCTTTGGGCGATGGCGAAGGATGCCTCTCAGTTGACCGCGACGTTCCTGGTTACGTGGTTCGTCATGCTCGTGTAACTGTTGAATACTTCAACAAAGAAGGCGAAAAGCAACGTGTTAAACTCCGTGGTTACAACTCAATCGTTGTTCAACATGAAATCGACCATACTAACGGTATCATGTTCTACGACCGCATCAATAAAGACAATCCATTCGCCATCAAAGATGGACTCTTAATTATCGAATAAAGAAAACCTCAGTAGAAATACTGGGGTTTTAGTTTGAAGATAAGGCCTAGTGACATTTTATAGCTAAGTTAAAGTAGAAAAGAACCGACGTTCGTCGATTCTTTTTTCATTATCTGAACCTGTCCTCAGACAAGCATATTGTATAGTGTTTCGTTACCGTGAAGGTTGATATAACTTGGGTCAAAGGCCGAAAGACGATCAACGAGGAGCATTCCTCCGATTAGCATCAATTGCATCCTGATAATATCGTGCATTTGCTTGATTTCCCGCACGTTCTTCACAACGTTTCTGATGTAGTAAACCTCTCTCAATACGGTCACGTTCATCCAATGCCTTGTTTCTGTCATCTTGACAGCGAATATTATTCTGAACAGAAGTATCCATACCACCCGATATCGTGTTACTTTCACTTGGCTCATTTATTGTTTCTGAGAATAAATAACAAATAGCTATAGCTGCCAGAACTAGGAGGGCAATAATTATTGTTGCACTAATACCAAACCACGAAAGAATAAAAACTACCCAACCATACTTTTCAATGAACTGACCAAGACGAGGAATCAGACCAAGGATGCCAGAAAACCACCAAACAGCAAGTACATAGACACTAGTATGAAAGGTTCCGCCTAGGAAATTTGCTAACCAATCAGGAAAAGATAAATGTGTGATCAAAAAATCACTAAATGGTTGAAAAACATTGTAAAGAAGACCATAAGTATATTTCAAAGCTATAATAGTCACTACACCAACTAACAGCCACTTACCAAATTGCTTCATATTTTAACCTCTAACATACATTAACAAAATTAGTTTACTTTATAATAAAAATAACTATCATCAGTTGTTCCAATTAGCGACTGACCGGTCCATATACGGTCCTTATTTTTGTCTGATTGGTCATCTACGTTGTCATTCGATGAGGTAACAGCACTCGTTAAGAATACACCTGTAGGAAGAAATGCCATAGCTGCGCCACCAGGTCCTACGCCTGATTTTGGACCAGTACTTGCAGTGAGGTAGCCATCTGTAAATTTCGCATATTCAGTCGCTACCTTCTCTTTATCACTAACTAAACCGTTATTATCAAAGGTCAAGGTGTCACCTCTACCATTTTTCCAAGTCCCAGCAATACTAGAGAAATCACCTTTTTGAATAGCATTAATATCCATGCCAGACTGTTTAGCATCAAATTTAGTTGAACTACTTTCTTTACTGCTAGAGTTATTCTTAGCTTCATTTGTACTAGTCTGACTGTCATTGGAATCACTAAAATCTTTCCATGACTCCTGACCTAGTTCAAATAAACTAGCACCACTAAGACCAACTAGACTTGTGCCATCTTTTGTATCTGCCATACTAAAGTCAACAGACTGTGTCTGATTGAAAGCTCCATTCTTAATTTCATAAGTTTCTGCCTTAGCTTCAGGTCTCATTCTTTGGAATTGTTGACAGTAGATAGTACCATCACTGTAAATCTTCATATCAGTCAAATAACCACCCTTGGCAGAAGTCCCAGCACTAATAGCAAACACAGGCTGATCCGTATTATTAAGATAATAAATAACGTGTACTTTTTCAGGAGACCCAATTAGAAGTTCATCCTTACCATCCTTATTAATATCAGCGAAACTATATTGAATAGTTTCACCTGCATTGACCGCATCAAAAATAATATTAGTTGCATAAGCTTCATCAGTGGCGAGACCACTAGGAACAGAAGATACACTTTTATTCACAATAATCGGACGATAAATGTCTAGAACAGATGCATAGAGTTTTTCGTTATCTTCTTTTTTACTAGAACTACTTGAGGTTGAAGGAGCCTCATTTTGTGATTCTTTAACTTGAGAAGTTGTTGAAGTCGAATTTTTAATTTTCGTCTGTGATGTCGGTAGCTTCTGGCAGGCGACAAGTGGCAACAGACTAGACAACAATACAAGACTTAATAGTTTCTTTTTCATAATACCCTTTCAAAAGGAACTACCTAGCACAATCTAGATAGTTCCACTTTTATTATTTTTCTTTAGTTAATTCAGCTTTCAAACCTTTAGCAGTCAAAGTTAATTTATCACCGTCCAAGGTATAGTCATAGGTGATTCCTTTATCTGATTTCATAGTCTTATTCTTCTTATCAATGGTAAGTTCTTCATCTTGAGAAGAACTCATTCCTAAAAAGTTTGCCTCTGAGGTCATGGTTGCTTTCTTACCATCAGACTTAAGTGTCACTTCAACTCCCATAGTTTTTCCCTTATAAGTTCCCTTAGGACCTGAACTACAGGCTACCAAAACAAGACTCATAGCTAAAAGAGAAACACCTAATAACATCTTTTTCATATTACATTACCCCTATTCAATAAATATGATGGAAAGTCAACTTTATCCACGACGTTTACGAGTTGTCACACCCGCAAGTCCAAGCATGCCTAGTCCTGCTAAAAGATAAACTGCTGTATCAGCTTCACCAGTTTGTGGGAGTGGCGCTTGATAGTCAGTCGTTCCACGACGGTTTACGACTGCTTGCGTCGCCTCTGCTGTTGCTACTTGTGCTGCAGAAAATGATGTCGTATGAACTTCATTTGTTGAAGACATAAATGTTTGAACTCCAACATATTTACTTGAGTTCACACGATTAGACTGGGTACCATTCACACCCTGTCTTACTTGTTTAGCTTTAACATCACGCTCAGCTTGTCGGCGTAGCGCTTCTTCTTCTTTTGCCTTTCGTTGAGCCTCTTCATAAGCAATACGAGCATCATAGGCAGCTTTTAAGTTAGTATACTTGGTGCCACTCAATGCCGTTTGAGCTTTCGCATTTGTTAATGCTACAATTGCTTTGTCATAGGCAACTTGAGCAGCATCTTGTGCTGACACTACTTTGGCGTAAGCTTGTCGAGCAGTTTCAAGATTAGCTTTAGCTTTCACAAGTTGCTCATAAGTAGCTTTTGCATCTATTATTGCTTGCTCAGCATCTTTCACAGCTTGTTCAAGTTCAGCTAGTTTTGCTTTTGCTACTGTTGTTGCTGTTTCACGTTGTGCTAATTCTTGATTAGCTACATCTAATTTGTTTTGCGCAGCTGTCAAAGCATTTACAGCTTCATCGCGTGATGCTTTTGCCATATCCAAAGCGGCTACTTTATCAGCATGTGATGCTGTCACGGTTGCCAATGTGTTTTCAGCTGCTTCAAGTGCTGTTTGTGCATTTGCCAATTCAGCTTTTGCTGTTACCAATTTAGCTTCAGCATCAGCTGTTTGACGTGGTGTTGCTACCAATGCATCATATGCAGCTTTCGCTTGTTCAAAACGTGTTTGTGCGGCTTGTGCTTGTGCTGTTGCTGTTACCAATGCAGCTTGTGCCGCACGGTTTGCAACTTCTGCAGCTTGCTTATCTGGGATTTTCAAATCAGGTACATTCTTGCTAGCATCTAGCAATGGTCCACCTGTTCTCTTATCCGTCAACGGTGTGCATAGAACATGGGTTTCAATCATAGGAACGGTACCAAAACCTTCGTCAGTGTGTGATACCGTGAATGAAATACCTACTGATGGTTGTGTTACTAATGAGATGGCATGGCCATAATGACCATTTGAACTACCTTCATAAATAAATTGGTTTACATTTTCAGCAACTAATTTATACAATTCTGATTTTGTTAACTCAACTTTATCACCAATCTTGTAAGTACTGTTACCGTCAGAATCCAAATCATATGCTGAATCTGGAATATTTCCAGCTAAGTTTTCATAAGCATTAGTTGTGTTTTTACGGTTATACCAGTATCCCATTTCTTTTGCTGCTTCATTGATAGCTTTGTTATCATGTTCACTAAATGGATCATGATTCTTATCATATTTTTCAGCTACTAATGTCGCAAACTTAATAGTGTCAGTATTTACAACAAGTTTTGGTTGTCCAAGTTGTTGGCGAACATCGTTCACCAAATATGCGAAATATTGGCTCAATTCTGTTTGTAATTCAAGTGGGATATTAGTTATATCGTATTTTGGACCAGTTGTATCGTCTTTAATTGTTGACATATAATCAACATTCAATTTACGAGATGCTGCTTCTGTCGCAATAGTCTTATCTAATGCCTCATCCGACAATGACCCAAATGCATATTGCTTAAAGTTTTGTTTGAATTCATCAGACATTACAACATGTGTTGGATGATTAAATTCAGCATCTTTAAGGGCTTGTGCTGTCTCGTCAGCTTTCACTTTTGCTGTAGCAACTTCGCTTTTCGCAACTTGTGCGGCTTGGTCTGCTTTTTCAACATGGATTTCAGCTTCTTTTGTATCAGCGTCAAGTTTTGCATCATTTTGTTTAGCTGTTTCAACGGTCTGTCCAGCTTGTGATACTTTATCGGTCTTCTCAGCTACTGTAGCTTGTGCATTGACGACACCTTGTTTAGCTGTTTCAACTTCTTTTGCACTTGTATCAACCGCTGTTTGTTTCTCAGACTGAATCTGTGTCGCTTCTACAACTGCTTTCTGAGCTTGATTCACATTACCTTGCACTTCATTAACAGCTTCTTGTGCTTGCGACTGACTAGCTTCTTTTGTAGTTACATCCGTTTTTGCCGTTACAACAGCTTCTTTAGCAGCCTGTACTTTAGCTTCAGCTGTTGGGATAGCCTCTTTAGCAGCCTGAATATTAACATCTGTCGCTTGTGCTGCAGCTGTCTCTGCTTGTGCAACAGCATCTTGTGCCGTTGTAGTATTTGCTTTAACAGTGTCTAAAGCCTGCTTTTTACTGTCAACCACAGACTGAGCTTGTGCTTGAGCTTCTTGATTCGTATCATAACTTGCTTTTGCAGATGCAACTTGCTCTGCAGTAACTGGTTGAGACTGTGCCTGACTGACAGTTGTCGTAGTAGTGTCAACACTATCAGCATGTGCTTCTTGACTAAGAATACCTGTCGCAAGGACAGCTGTCGCCAAAGAAACTGATGAAATGATTTTCTTAGAATTCATCATAGACTCCTTTTTTTCATATTAATACCCCATTAATTAAAATACCCC
>NZ_JAPVYF010000008.1:0-97300 GCF_041431705.1 Streptococcus sp. 27098_8_74 | reverse complement strand
ATTTGAATTTGTAGTCTTTAACGACTTCAACGGAATTGACCGTTACATTTTCTTTTGGTTTGCTGTTGTCATCGACTTCAAGGTTGCCAATGGTATCAACGACATCCATGCCTTTGATGACTTGACCAAAGACGGTATATTTAGTATCGCCAGCTGGGTAACCACCTTTTTTGTAGGCGTCAATGATAGGTTTTGGATAGCCAGCATTTCCTAGCTGTTTGCTTTGATCATCCTTGTTTTGAACAATGTAGAATTGGCTGCCGTTTGACTCTTTAGCACCAGTATTAGCCATAGCAAGTGCGCCACGGATGTTGTATAGGAATGGTGTAGGCTCAACAGCGAACCCTTTCTTCCAGATAGATTCTCCACCAGTACCGTCACCCTTAGGGTCACCACTTTGAATCATGAAGTCCTTGATTACACGGTGGAAGGTAAGCCCATCATAGTATTTGTCCTTGGCATGCTTCAAGAAGTTTTCAGAAGCCTTAGGAGCAAGTGTAGGGAAGAGTTTGACTGTGATATCCCCCTTTGAAGTGTGGAGGATAACTTCAGCTTCGTCCTTACCAACCTTGTCTGACAACTGTGGAAAGGCATCTTTTCCAGATTTTTGAGCCTTTTCTAATTGTTTAGTGAATATCTTGTTATCAACGTAGGCATCTCCACGAACGGCGCGTGAGATGTTCTCTCGATAAGCAAAACCTAGTCCGGCGATAACAAGTACAATAATTAATGGAATGTACTTTTTAATGTTTTTCATATATAACTCCTTTGGTGCATTATACCTACTATTGTAGCAGAAAAAAACCTTTTGGGAAACGGTTAACAGAGGTCTTTAAATATGGTAGAATGGAACTATCAACAAGAAAATGAACATGGGACTAGATATAGGGAAAGGTTGCCTCAAGTTGTAAAGTGAGGTCGGACTTTTTAAGGGACATATGCTACTTGCTCTTATCAGAGAGAGGTGTCTAACTCCTAACTATAGAAAACTTCGCCAAGTCGAAGGGATCTCTTGTTTAGATTTCTTGATAAAAGGAGATTTTTATGTCAACTAAAGCAGAATGGGCTGAACTCTTTGAGTCGGTACATGGGCGTAAGCCTAGCCCCCAAGAATTTTTGGATGCTAAAGCAGCTGACTTTGATACTAGCGCTTTGACTGCTCAAGCAGCATCTGTACAAGCACCAGCTAATGAACCTATCGCTGAAGAAGTAGCGACAGAACCAGTTGCTACTGAAAAAGTCACAGAACAAGATGACATCGCAGATGTGGCTGAAACAGCTGAAGATGCTGTCGCAGAACAAGCAAGCAGTGAATCACCAGTTGGTGCAGAAGCTTTCTCAGAAGCACCTGTGCAACAACCAACCCCACAATTTGATTCAAGCATGTTTGAAAAGGCACCTATCTCTTCAGCTCAAGGATTTGGAACAGTTCCTAATCCAGCAGCTGGCTCAGCAGATAAACCTCTTTTCAATCTTATCTTGCCAATCGTTGCGATTGCACTTTCAGTAATCTTTGCAATCTTGGCATGGTTCGTAAGTCCTGCTTGGCTCTTCATCATCTTGACAGTCCTCGCAGTTGCAGTGGCAATTGTTTCACTTGTCTTTAGCCTTAAATCAAGCAAGAAATTGCTCTCAATCATTGCAACAGGTGTTGCTGGTCTCATGCTCTTTGTTTCTATTGGCGGTTTGATTTTCCAAATCTCTCAAAACGCTAGTGACAACACAAGCTCAAGCAAGACATCAAAAGTTGCTGATAAAGACGATGATGACGCTGACAAGAAAGATGATGACAGCGATTCAAAATCTGACTCTAAATCTGATTCAAAAGGTGATAGCACTGACGTCAACGATTACATTGACAAAAATGCTAAATTTGACTGGAATGAATCTAAGTTCAAGAAGTTGAAAGCAGGTAAGGATACCGTTAAGTCTATCATCAAGACTTATGGTAAGGCTTCTGATGCACAAATCTCTGGCGATGAGATGAAGTTGAATTACTCTGGTAAAGACTATGGTGAAAGTGTTTACCTAAACTTTAAGAAACAATATGACGGTACATTTATCTTGTCATATGCTTCAGGTAGATTCCCTCAAGATAAGGTTGAAGTTGATCGCTCTTACAAAGCTGACTGGACAAAAGAACAGTTTGATGCTCTCAATAAGGGTGATTACACTGATCCATCAAACGGTACGAAACTTGAAGATATCGTTAAGGATCACCCTAAAGCTTCAAGTGCAGAATACACAATCTCAACATCTCGTCAAGGTGAATTCAAAAAAGAAATGAGCATTTCTTATAGTGACTATGAGGCTGGAGATGGTAAACTCAAGAGTGTTTACTTGTCATTTGATACTAAAGAAGATGACGATACGTTCTACCTTACTTATAAATCAGGTCCAGATGGCGAGGATTAATTAAGGAACAGGAGGGGAAACCTTCCTGTTTTTTCTTGATAAAAGGAGAAAACTATTGAGATTTTTAAATTATACATTCGATCAAAGCCAGTCTCTTGTCACTAAGGAGACCGTAGAAAAGCTCAATCAAAAAGGAAGCTGGAAACGATTTATTGGCTTGTTTGTCACTTCAATTGTTATTTATTTCTTCTCTATTATCACACCCATGTTTATAAAAGGATTGACGCTTGATCAAAATCCAACATTTTCTTGGATTCAGTGGCCAATCATTCTTTTCTATGTAGTCATGTATCTGGTCTATCTTTTCTTTTCAATTAAGCACAGAAGAAGCCCGATGAAACTAAAATTTTGCACCTACTTTTACATGGTAGTCTTACTCGCTATCTTTACAGTATGTGCTGGTATAATGATGATGACACGACGAAATATTGTCAGCATATTATCGGGTGCTATGTTTCTTCTTTCCATTTATTACTTGATTCGAACGGTTCCCCGTAAACTGACAGAAGCTCTTCAAAATCAGACAGAGTTTAGCCCCATGGTAGCACTTGTGACTGAAAAGATTTCGGATGGTTTGGTCTTTTTAAGTGGTACAGGGATTACAGCTGGACTGGTGCTTTTTGACCGCTCTACTGGAAGTGACATTAGAGGGAGCATTGATGCGGTGTTGATGCCTATCATGCCTGCCATATTTGTCTTTGCGACTTATGTCTTTTCCATTGATTTGCTACGAGGTTATTACCTCTTCAAATACTCTGAGCAATATAGAGAGCAGTTTGGCTACTCAGCTAAGGATTGGTATGGAGAGAAGTCGAAGGAGTATAGGAGGATACAGGGCTAAGTTGTGGTTAAAGTAATGTATGAAATTGATGGCAAAATGCTTGAAGTTAAAACAATTTTAAACCGTATTGGAGGATAAAATGGAAAAACAAATTAATGAAAAAATTCGTGAGATTGCTCAGAGTGTTAATGAAGAGGGGAAAAATGAGTATATCTACAATCTCTATATTCCAAAGCAATATAATTTTCCTAATAATACTGAAATTATAGATATTGAAAAAATAATTGAACAAATTAAAGGGAATCTTCCAAATCAAGGGGTAATCTTAAATGACTAACATAACATTTTCACAAGTTCAAAAGAGTTTTCACAAGAAGTTGGTGTTAGACATTCCTGATTTTCAAGCAGATTCAGGTGAAATCTTCTCCATCGTTGGTGGCAATGGTGCCGGTAAGTCGACTTTTATCAAGCTCTTGGCAGGGATTTTTTTGCAGGATAAGGGCGAGGTTCGTGTCTATGACGTTTCTAATCGCTCCAAGAAAATCCACTCGCTGGTCAAGTTTGTCTTGGAGAGCGGGCAGGGGTTGTACAGTTATTTGACAGCTATGGAGAATCTCCAATATTTTCTAAGCTTGAATGGGATTGCCTTGTCTCATATCAAGGCAGAGGTGGATGTCTTGTGTGACCAGCTGGCTTTTACCCCTTATAAGGACACGCTGGTTTCAGAACTGTCCCAGGGCAACCGTCAAAAATTGACCTTAATCTTAGCCTTGGTGCAAAAACCGAAAGTACTCTGTTTGGATGAGCCGACCAATGGGCTAGATTTGCTGGCAAAAAAACAGCTGATGACTCTTTTGCAGGATTATGCTCGTCACCATCAAGCCAGTATTTTTATCACCAGTCATGATGCTAGTTTTATCGAGAAGGTCAGCACTCGGGTGGTGGTAATTCAGGAGGGGCGGCTTTATCGTGAAGGAACCTTTGAAGAGATTTTTGGCAATGTCCACCAGCATGAAGTCTATCACTTGCTGTTAGATAAGAGTGCAGAAAGTGTACTGAAACAAAGATTCCCTGAGCTGGACTACAAGGTGCTTGACGGTGGGATTTCGGTAGAGACCAGAAATCCAGACCTTTATCGGCTATTGCTGGAAGAAACAGAAGTCTTGCAGTTCACCCGAGAACCTGCCTCTTTGGAAGATTTGCTTTATGAGGTGCTCAAATGATGCTAGCAGCTATTGGGCGAGAGTTTAGTCGCCAACTCAGTGAATACAAACAGTTCAAAGTCAATCTTCTCTTTGCCAATCTGGGAATTTTCTTTCTAATTACGGGTTTTCTGACCTATTTTGACAGCCAGCAAGATACTTTTGAGCTGTTTATCTTGCTTTTTACTTGGTATTTTTCTAGCCACAGTATCACCCATCCAACCTATTTTATCGAGGATGAGATTGCAGACCGCACCATTATCAACGTGATTCAGAGTCGGCGGAGCATATTTGGCATGCTTTTTATCAAAATTATCGTACAGATTTTGTTGGACTTGGTCAAGGCCATTCCTTTGTTTTGCTTGGTTGCCTTGGTTCAGCAGATTGCCTTTCCTACTGACTGGGTCGATACATTTGTTACCTTTCTTCTGTCCTTTGTGGTTATTGCGTCCCTTTATGGTCTAGGCTTTCTCTTTGCCAGTTTTTCCTTTGTCTTTACAAAAATTTCCAGTATTACTAGTCTCCTTGCTTACGGGATTCTCTTTTTGGTTGGTTTTCAGGAACAATCGAGTCATTTGATTGCTACTTTAACTCGTTTCTTGCCTTTTCATCTCTTGGTGAGTTTTATCCGCCAACCAAGTTGGTTCGTTCTTTTATTATTACTGGGATACGGTTTGATTTACTGGCTATTGGGTTACTTGTGCTTTCAAACTTGTTTGACCTATGCCAAAAAGAAGGGAAGTTTGTTCCATGTATAATGAAGTGAAGCGATTTTATCTCTTTCGCAGGAGACGCTGGGCGGATACCCTGTTTGACACCCTCTACCACGTCATTTTCATTCTTGGTTTTTATAGCCTTTTGAGGGGAAATTCTGACTTTCAGTTGTCCTATTTCTATTATTATTTTATCTTGACCCATGTGGTTTCCTTGGGAAATGAAGAGTTGGAGTACGAGATTCGGTCTGGGCAATCTTTTGGCACCCAGTATGCTTTGCAATCAGTGTATAGAATTTACCTGCAACGAGCAGTGGTTTACTTTGTTTGGTTGTCTTTGATCTTCTGGATTGCTCTGCTTTTGATTCATCAGGGTTTACCAACTCACTTTTCTTTGAAGGTCATCAGTTTCCAAGGACTGCTCGTGGTACTGATTGGTTTCCTGATTTTCCTCGGCTATTATCTTGTCATGATTCGACTGACCATCCGCTTCCAACGAATTTCAGTCTTGGTAGATTTTCTAAACACCGTGCTCTTATTCTACTCAGGACTCGTCTTTCCAGTGGTGAGTTTTGGGAATTTGAAGAAATTATTTGATGGGATTATAAGAAATTAAGGATTCTTTTTCAATGCAGAGTCCTTTTTCTATTGAAATCTTCTTTTAATTCCTATCCTCTGAGACGGTGAAGGTGATATACTCCCACTTACAGTGGACAGTGAAAATACTATAATTCACTAGAAGTGAATGGCACCACAAAAGTTAGACAGAAAAATCTAACTTTAGGGTACAGTTTTTTTTCGTCTTTCGTCCATTTTCATGAGATGGCTGGACACTAAAGCACATCAGGCAGTCTCAAAAAATTCTCTCTTATATCCGACCTTATTTTCCTAAGACCAGATTAAAGTATGATAAAATAAAGAAAAAGAGATAAAGGAGTCAGCTATGGCAACTAGAGAAGAATGGGTGCGTCACTTTGAGGACGTCAATGGTCGTAAACCAAGTCCTGAGGAGTTTATGGAAGCTAAGAAAGAGGGCTTTGTCATCGCTTCGGAGGAACCAAGTGCCCAAGTGTCTGAGCAGGTTGAGTCTCAGCAAGTGGATAGCTCTGAAACTACTGAAGAGGTGTCTGCTGACTCAGTAGCAGATACGCAACTAGACGAAGTTCAGGTGACATTAGAGGAGGAAGCTCCTAATCACATGCCTGAGTTGAATCTGGAGAAAGAGCAAGAAAAAGAAGATCCAAAGACAAGTCAGATACCTTTGGAAAACCCTTATTACAAACCAAAAGTAACCAAGAACAATGCTTTTGTTAATATTGCTTTACCAATTATTATCCTAGTTTTGGGGATTCTATTTGTCGTTTTGTCTTGGACACTTCCTATCGGTTTTGTCTTTACTTTCCTTGCCTTCTTCCTTATCATTCTAGCTATTGTGACTTTGGTTTTGAGTCTGAAATCGACACGCAAGGCACTATCTATTATTGCCCTAGTCATGTCAATCATCTTCTTCATGACTTCGCTTGCTGGAGCAGGTTATCAAGCGATGAAATATGTCATGAACCATGCTGAACAGTTCCAAAGTGACGGTCGCAACAGAGCTTATCAGTACATTGACGAGAATTATAAGTTTAACTGGACTGAGGATCAGTTTAAGGAGTTGAAGGTTGGTACTTTGACATTGGATGAGGTCTTGGACGCTCACGGTAAGGCGACTGATGCCGAGTATAGTGATGCTTACGAGAAAGATAAACCAGATTTGCTAGACCTCACCTATAGAAAAGAAAACACAGATGGAAACAACTATGTGCGTTTGACTTTTGAGAAAAAAGACGGTGTCTATGTTTTGAAATCTGCCTCAGCAACCTTCGACTATGATAAGGTCAAAGAAGTCGATGACTATCATAGCAACTGGACAAAAGATGACTATGAAAAGTTGTCTGTAGGTACACAAGCTGATTTGCTTAAGGGGACACGACTTTCTGAAGTGGTTGAAAAACACCCAGAGGCTAGCTTCACTTATCATGAAATGACACAAACTGAACAGGGCGATCTCACTCAGTCAGTGAGTCTTAGCTACCGTGATTATAATCCAGAAAGTGGTAAGGTAGATACTGTTCGTTTGACCTTTGACTATGACAAACGTGAAAACGAGTACTTCTTGACAGATAAATCAGACGAATAGGACTACTTTGTTAGTCATTCAAGCTCAGGGTTGCCTGGGCTTTTTAGTATCAACAAAAGAGGATAAAATCTGGTATAATAAAATTGATTGATTTTTCAAGAAAGAAGTGTCACAGATGAACATACAACAACTACGTTATGTCGTAGCCATTGCCAACAGCGGAACCTTCCGTGAGGCAGCCAGCAAGCTCTTTGTGAGCCAGCCTAGCTTATCAGTGGCTATCAAGGATTTGGAGCAGGAGTTGAATTTTCAAATTTTCACCCGTACAACGACGGGGGCTGTCTTGACCAGTCAGGGTATGACCTTTTATGAGCGTGCGCTTGAGGTGGTACGCAGTTTTGATAGTTTTGAAAATCGCTATCTCAATGCTTCTGAAAAGGGTAACCAGTATTCGATTGCCAGCCAGCACTATGACTTTTTGCCACCTTTGATTACGACTTTTTCAGAGCGTTACCCTGATTACAAGGATTTCCGTGTCTTTGAGTCTACGACCATTCAGATTTTGGATGAGGTAGCCAAGGGACACAGTGAGATTGGGATTATCTATTTGAATCGTCAAAATAGCAAGGGAATCCAGCAAAATATGGACAAGCTTGGGCTTGAGGCTATTGATTTGATTCCGTTTAAGACGCACATTTATCTCCGTAAGGGGCATCCTCTGGCTAAAAAAGAAAGTCTGGTCATGGAGGACTTGGCGGCCTTGCCTACGGTGCGTTTCACTCAGGAGAAGGACGAGTACCTTTACTATTCTGAGAACTTTGTGGATACGTCAGATTCGTCTCTTATGTTTAACGTGACAGACCGTGCGACTTTGAACGGTATCTTGGAACGTACGGATGCTTATGCGACGGGGTCTGGCTTCTTGGATGCACAAAGTGTGAATGGGATTACGGTGATTCCGCTTGAGGATAATTTGGATAACAAGATGGTTTATGTCCGTCGTAAGGGGATTAACTTGTCGTCTTGTGCTCTCAAGTTTGTCAATGTTATGTTTGACTACTTTGATACATACAAACCATAGGAGGATTTATGCGTAAGGTTGCGATTCCTTTGGCTATTCTAGCTCTGATTGGTTTGGATCAGTGGGTTAAGCATTGGGTTGTGGCAAATATTGCCCTTAACCAAGTTATCAAGGCTATTCCTGGACTTTTCAGCTTGACTTATCTACAGAACCGTGGTGCTGCCTTTTCGATTTTACAGGATCAGAAATATTTCTTTGTGATTTTGACGGTTCTAGTGATTGGTGCGGCTCTGGTTTATCTGGTTAAGAATTATCAGAAGAGTCTTTGGCTGGTGCTATCTTTGGTTTTGATTATCTCAGGTGGTATTGGTAACTTTATTGACCGTCTGCACTTGGGTTACGTGGTTGATATGGTTCAGCTTGATTTTATTGATTTTGCGATATTTAACGTGGCAGACTCCTATCTAACGGTGGGCGTGTTGCTCTTGATTTTAATCTTATGGAAAGAGGAAAATGGAAGTCATCATTAAAGAGGCGGGAAACCGCCTGGACAAGGCTTTGGCAGATTTGACAGAATTGTCACGTAGTCAGGCCAATGAAGCAATCAAGGCTGGGACAGTCTTGGTTAATGGTAAGTCGGCAAAGGCCAAGTATGCGGTTAAAGAGGGTGATGTCATCACCTATGAATTACCAGAAGAAGAGGTCTTGGAATACAAGGCTGAAGATATTCCTTTGGATATTATCTACGAAGATGCGGATGTGGCAGTGGTCAACAAACCTCAAGGAATGGTGGTCCATCCCTCAGCTGGTCACACGTCTGGTACCTTGGTCAATGCCCTGATGTATCATGTCAAGGACCTCTCGTCTATCAATGGTGTGGTTCGTCCAGGAATTGTCCACCGTATCGACAAGGACACGTCTGGTCTTCTTATGATTGCTAAGAATGATAAGGCTCACAATGCTTTGGCGGCGGAGCTTAAGGATAAGAAGTCCCTTCGTAAGTATGTGGCTATCGTGCATGGCAATCTGCCTAACGATCGAGGCGTGATTGAGGCTCCGATTGGGCGCTCAGACAAGGACCGCAAGAAGCAGGCGGTTACAGCTAAAGGAAAACCTGCAGTTACACGATTTACCGTTCTTGAACGTTTTGGCAACTATACGTTGGTAGAGTTGCAACTGGAAACAGGTCGCACGCACCAGATTCGTGTGCACATGGCTTATATCGGTCACCCGGTGGCGGGAGATCCTCTTTATGGGCCACGTAAGACACTCAAGGGCCATGGCCAATTTCTACATGCCAAGACCCTTGGTTTCACGCATCCTACGACTGGAGAATTGGTCGAATTTACAGCGGAAGAACCTGCTATTTTCAAGGAAACCTTGGAGAAGTTGAGAGAAGCTTAACAGTTATTAAACGGATAGTCTTTCTTGGGAGAGGCGTCCGTTTTTTTCTTGTAAAAGAGTCTGAAATTTGCTATAATTTACCTAATTAAATAAGTCCTTTAATCACTGTCCAGAGAGGCAGGCAAGGAGCCATGAGAAGTGTACGGGTGAACTGTACTCATATTTTTGTGTATCTCCTTGTTTTCGAGGGGATTTTTTTGTATTTAGAAAGGTTCTTTTTATGAAGAAAAAAGAGATCGTCGATGACGTAACCATGAAACGTGCCATTACACGTATCACTTATGAGATTATTGAGCGTAACAAAAATCTCGACAAGATTGTCTTGGCTGGTATTAAGACACGTGGTGTTTATATTGCTCAGCGTATCCAAGAGCGCTTGAAACAGTTGGAAAACCTTGATGTGCCATTGATTGAGCTTGATACTAAGGCTTTCCGTGATGATGTTAAGGCTGAACAAGACACATCTGTTTTCCCTATTGAAATTGATGGAACGGATGTTATCCTTGTGGATGATGTGCTTTACACAGGTCGTACTATCCGTGCAGCTATTGACAATATCGTTAGCCATGGGCGTCCGGCGCGTGTTGGTTTGGCTGTCTTGGTTGACCGTGGTCACCGTGAATTGCCAATCCGTGCGGACTATGTTGGTAAAAATATCCCAACAAGTGAGTCAGAAGAAATCGAAGTTTTGGTGACAGAAGTTGATGGCAAAGATAGCGTCAACATTATTGATCCAAGCTAAGTTGGCTGACAGATAGGGTGAAACGCCCTTTGTATCTTGTTAATTGAACACGGGCTAAGAGCTGTGTAAAATAGATAAATCTTCCTAGAAGCTAAAGCTTCGGCGTCAGATTTCCTAATTTTACTTTGCTCTTTATACGCCCTTTGTATCTTGTTAATTGAACACGCCCTAAGCCTTGTGCAAAAAAAGATAAATACTCTTAGGAGCTGGTGCTCCGTCATCGTATTTCCTATTTTTGCTTTAGGCTATAGACGGGCTTTGTATCTTATTAATTGAACACGGGACTCATTTCTTAGGAAAAAGATAAGTCTCCTAGCACTCTTTGGAGTGCCTTGTCGACTTCCTATTTTTCTACAGAAATGTTTGGCTTAGCCAAAACGTCCCTTTGTATCTTATTTAACTGAACACGGGCTAAGAGCTGTGTAAAATAGATAAATCTTCCTAGAAGCTAAAGCTTCGGCGTCAGATTTCCTAATTTTACTTTGCTCTTTATACGCCCTTAGTATCTTATTTTAAGGAGTCCTTTGATATCGTGAATAACGTAAAATATGATGTGAATGATATGCCAAAACCTGGTTTATTGGTTGGTTTGTCATTCCAGCACTTGTTTGCCATGTTTGGTGCGACGGTGCTTGTGCCGATTTTGGTTGGGATTGATCCCGCTATTGCTCTTTTCTCATCTGGTTTGGGAACTTTAGCTCACTTGACGGTGACCAAGTACAAAATTCCAGCTTACATGGGCTCTAGTTTTGCCTATATTGCGGCTATGCAGACACTTATGAAGACTGATGGCATTGCGGCAGTGGCTCAAGGTGCCATGGCAGGTGGTTTGGTTTACTTGCTTGTGGCTCTGATTGTTAAGTATGCGGGTAAAGACTGGATTGATAAGGTCCTTCCACCAATTGTGGTTGGCCCTATTATCATGGTGATTGGTTTGAACCTTGCGGCTAATGCAGTCAATGATGCAACAACTTTAAATAAAAGCTATAGTATCTATGCTCTCTTGATTTCGATGGTGACCCTCTTTGCGGTTATCCTCTTTAACATGTATGGCAAGAAGATTATCGGTGTTATCCCAATTTTACTTGGTTTAATTGTGGGCTATATTTTCTCAGCGGTTCTTGGTTTGCTGACAGGACATAGCTTTATCAATTTCTCAGAGGTAGCAGCGGCACATTGGATTCAGGTTCCAAACTTTGACATTCCATTTGTGGATTATAGCTTCAAGCTCTATCCAAGTGCGATTTTGACCATGGCTCCGATTGCCTTTGTGACGATGACTGAACACTTTGGTCACGTCATGGTTCTAAACAGTTTGACTGAGCGTGATTACTTTAAAGATCCAGGTCTTGACCGTACCCTTACTGGTGATGGTTTGGCACAGATTATCGCTGGCTTCTTTGGAGCTCCTCCGGTAACTTCTTATGGTGAAAATATTGGGGTTATGGCCCTCAGTAAGGTCTACTCAGTTTACGTTATTGCGGGCGCAGCAGTGATTGCGGTCTTGATGAGCTTTATTGGTAAGTTATCAGCACTCTTGCATTCTATTCCAACTCCTGTATTAGGGGGATTATCTATTGCCCTCTTTGGGGTTATCGCTGCTAGCGGTTTGAAAATTTTAGTTGAACATAAGATTGATTTTGATAATAAAAAGAATCTCTTGATTGCTAGTGTTATCTTGGTATCTGGTATCGGTGGTTTGATGATTGACCTTGGTGGTCTTCAAATCACGGGTGTGGCAAGCTCAACCATTCTTGGTATCTTGCTTTATCAAATTTTGCCAGATCCTAAAAAAGGTAGCAAAGATTAGTCAATCAATTTAAAAGGAAAAACTATGGCGATTGCAGATGGAAAAGTGTCACTGAAGCATTTGGTGACCATGGAAACCCTCACGAATGAAGAGGTCTTGGGCCTGATTCGTCGAGGTGGAGATTTTAAAAATGGCAGAGCTGATTTCCAGCTGGATCGACAGTATTTCGCTGCCAATCTCTTTTTTGAAAATTCAACACGAACACACAAGTCCTTCGAAGTGGCTGAGAAAAAACTTGGCTTGGATGTGATTGAGTTCGATGCTGGAACTAGCTCGGTAAATAAGGGTGAGACCCTCTATGATACCATTTTGACCATGTCTGCCTTGGGCGTTGACATCTGTGTGGTTCGCCACTCGGAAGTCGATTACTACAAGCAGTTGATTGATAGTAGGACTATTCAGACCTCTATTGTCAATGGTGGTGATGGTTCAGGGCAACACCCAAGTCAGTGTTTGCTTGACTTGATGACCATTTACGAAGAGTTCGGAACCTTTGAAAATCTTAAGATTTGTATTGCAGGTGACATTACGCATTCGCGTGTCGCTAAGTCCAATATGCAGATTCTCAAGCGTTTGGGTGCTCAGCTTTATTTTGCTGGTCCTGCAGAGTGGTACTCGAATGCGTTCGATGTCTATGGTCAGCATGTGGCTATTGACGACGTCATTGAGGACTTGGATGTGCTCATGTTGCTTCGTGTTCAGCACGAACGTCATGGGGACGATAAAGGATTTTCAAAAGAAGACTACCATGCTCTCTATGGTTTGACTGAAGAACGTTATGCCAAGTTAGCTGATCAGGCGATTATCATGCATCCTGCTCCGGTTAATCGTGATGTGGAGATTGCTGATAGTCTGGTTGAGGCGCCTAAGGCTCGTATCGTTGCTCAGATGCAAAACGGGGTCTTTGTCCGTATGGCAATTATTGAAGCTATTTTAAATGGCAAAGCGTAAACTACGTTAACCGATTCCTGAGAGAATCAGACGAAAAAGAACATGGGCTAAATCTTTGAAAAGAGACAAATCTTCCTAGAGGCTAGAGCTTCTTTGTTAGGTTTGATTTTCATTCAGATGTTTAACGCCCTTTGTATCTTAGTGAAAGGAACAATTTACTATAATGGCAAAACGTTTACTTATTTTGGAAGACGGCACTATTTTTGAAGGTCAGGCCTTCGGTGCTGATGTGGATGTGACGGGAGAAATCGTCTTTAATACTGGTATGACAGGTTATCAAGAATCTATCACAGACCAGTCTTACAATGGTCAAATTTTGACTTTTACTTATCCACTTGTTGGTAACTACGGTGTTAACCGTGACGACTATGAGTCAATTAAGCCAACGACCAAGGGTGTTGTTGTGTCAGAGGCTAGCCGTCGTGCCAGCAACTGGCGTAACCAAATGACCTTGGATGAGTTTTTGAAAGCAAAAAACATCCCTGGTATCTCTGGTATTGATACACGTGCCTTGACTAAGATTATCCGTCAACACGGTACCATGAAAGCGACTTTGGCTAATCCTGGTGACAGTATCGAGCACTTGCAAGATCAATTGCGTGCGACTGTTTTGCCAACCAACAATATTGAGCAGGTATCAACTAAGACAGCCTACCCAGCACCAGGTGTTGGTAAAAATATCGTTTTGGTTGACTTTGGTCTCAAGCACTCTATCTTGCGTGAGTTTTCAAAACGTGACTGTAACGTGACTGTTGTGCCACATGATATCACTGCTGAAGAAATTCTCCATCTTAATCCAGATGGTGTGATGTTGTCAAATGGTCCAGGTAACCCTGAAGATGTACCGTATGCACTTGATATGATTCGTGGCATTCAAGGCAAAATTCCAATTTTTGGTATCTGTATGGGTCATCAGTTGTTTAGTTTGGCGAATGGTGCCAAGGCCTACAAGATGAAGTTTGGTCACCGTGGATTTAACCATGCGGTTCGTGAAATTGCGACTGGTCGTGTTGACTTCACCAGCCAAAACCATGGTTATGCCATTGACCGTGAGACACTTCCAGATTGCCTCATGGTAACACACGAAGAAATTAACGATAAGTCAGTTGAAGGTGTTCGTCACCGTGACTTCCCTGCATTCTCAGTGCAATTCCACCCAGATGCAGCACCTGGTCCACACGATGCGAGCTATCTCTTCGATGAGTTCTTGGAATTGATTGATGCTTTCCAAGCTGAAAAAGCACGTCGTTAATTGCAACTGTCTAGTGACTATAGTGGGGTGTGACTCTTGTTCGCCCCAGTCTACTACCTTATTTAATGACAACCAGAGAGTTGTCAAATAGAAAGGAGAAGATACAGGTTCACGGAAGTGAACACGCCCTAAGGACTGTGTGAAAAAGATAAACGGTGACTAGATGCTTAGGCGTCGTCGTCACGTTTCCTATTTTCACTGGGTCCTTAACGGGCTTTGTATCATAAATTATGCCTAAACGTTCTGATATTAAAAAAATTATGGTTATCGGGTCTGGTCCTATCATCATTGGTCAGGCTGCTGAGTTCGACTACGCTGGTACGCAAGCCTGCTTGGCCTTGAAAGAAGAAGGCTACAGTGTTGTTCTTGTTAACTCTAACCCTGCGACTATCATGACTGATAAAGAAATCGCAGACAAGGTTTACATTGAACCAATTACGCTTGAGTTTGTCACACGTATTCTTCGTAAAGAGCGTCCGGATGCTCTCTTGCCAACTCTTGGTGGACAGACTGGTTTGAATATGGCAATGGAATTGTCAAAAGCTGGCATTCTTGATGAGCTTGGAGTAGAGCTTTTGGGAACAAAATTGTCTGCCATTGACCAAGCCGAAGACCGTGACCTCTTCAAACAATTGATGGAAGATTTGGAACAACCAATTCCAGAATCAGAGATTGTAAATACGGTTGAAGAAGCAGTTGCCTTTGCGTCAGAGATTGGCTACCCAGTTATCGTTCGTCCAGCCTTTACCCTTGGTGGTACTGGTGGAGGTATGTGTGCCAATGAAGAAGAACTTCGTGAAATCGCTGAAAATGGATTGAAATTGTCACCAGTAACCCAATGTTTGATTGAACGTTCTATCGCTGGTTTCAAAGAAATCGAATACGAAGTTATGCGTGATGCCGCAGACAATGCTCTTGTGGTATGTAACATGGAAAACTTTGACCCAGTTGGTATCCACACAGGGGACTCAATTGTATTTGCTCCAACGCAAACCTTGTCAGATATTGAAAACCAAATGCTTCGTGATGCCAGCTTGAAGATTATTCGTGCCCTTAAAATTGAGGGTGGTTGTAACGTACAGTTGGCTCTTGACCCTAATAGCTTCAAGTACTATGTTATCGAAGTAAACCCACGTGTGTCTCGTTCATCAGCCCTTGCCTCAAAAGCAACTGGTTACCCAATCGCCAAATTGGCAGCCAAGATTGCTGTTGGTTTGACACTTGATGAAATGATTAACCCAGTCACTGGTACAACTTATGCCATGTTTGAACCAGCTCTTGACTATGTGGTTGCTAAGATTCCGCGTTTCCCATTTGATAAATTTGAACACGGGGAACGTCGTCTTGGTACTCAAATGAAAGCAACTGGTGAAGTTATGGCTATCGGTCGTAACATCGAAGAGTCACTTCTTAAAGCCTGCCGTTCACTTGAAATCGGTGTTTACCACAATGAAATGCCTGAGCTTGCGGACGTCACAGACGACGCCTTGGTTGAAAAGATTGTCAAAGCTCAAGACGACCGTCTCTTCTACCTTTCTGAAGCCATCCGTCGTGGTTATACTATTGAAGAATTGTCAGAGTTGACTAAGATTGATATCTTCTTCCTCGACAAATTGCTCCATATCTTCGAATTGGAACAAGAATTGGCTACTCACGTAGGCGATGTTGATGTTTTGAAAGAAGCTAAACGTAACGGTTTCTCTGATCGTAAGATTGCTAATCTTTGGAATCAAACAGCTGACCAAGTTCGTGCGACACGTTTGGAAAATAACATTGTTCCTGTTTACAAGATGGTTGATACCTGTGCGGCTGAGTTCGAGTCATCAACACCATATTTCTACTCAACTTACGAGTGGGAAAATGAATCAATCAAATCTGATAAAGAATCTGTCATCGTTCTTGGTTCAGGACCTATCCGTATTGGACAAGGGGTTGAGTTCGACTATGCGACAGTTCACTCTGTGAAAGCTATCCAGGCTGCAGGTTACGAAGCCATCATCATGAACTCTAACCCTGAGACGGTTTCAACAGACTTCTCAGTTTCAGATAAACTTTACTTCGAACCATTGACCTTCGAAGACGTGATGAACGTTATCGAATTGGAACAACCTAAGGGTGTCGTGGTTCAGTTTGGTGGTCAAACAGCCATCAACTTAGCAGAGCCATTGTCTAAAGCTGGTGTGAAAATCTTGGGTACACAGGTTGCTGACCTTGACCGTGCCGAAGACCGTGACCTCTTTGAACAAGCCCTTAAAGATCTTGATATCCCACAACCACCAGGACAAACAGCGACAAATGAAGAAGAAGCGGTTGAAGCAGCTCGTAAGATTGGCTTCCCAGTTCTTGTTCGTCCATCATACGTTTTGGGTGGACGTGCCATGGAAATCGTTGAAAATGAAGATGACCTTCGTTCTTACATGCGTACAGCCGTTAAGGCAAGTCCAGACCACCCAGTCCTTGTTGATAGCTATATCATTGGACGTGAGTGTGAAGTGGATGCCATCTCTGATGGTAAGGATGTCTTGATTCCAGGTATTATGGAACACATCGAACGTGCAGGGGTTCACTCAGGGGACTCAATGGCAGTTTACCCTCCACAAACTCTCTCTAAGAAAATCCAAGAGACTATCGCTGATTACACTAAACGCTTGGCTATCGGTCTTAACTGTATTGGTATGATGAACATTCAGTTCGTTATTAAGGACGAAACTGTCTATGTTATCGAGGTCAACCCACGTGCCAGCCGTACGGTACCATTCTTGTCTAAAGTGACTGATATCCCAATGGCACAAGTTGCTACAAACTTGATTCTTGGTAAATCATTGGCTGAACAAGGTTACAAAGATGGTCTTTACCCAGAAAGCAATCATGTCCATGTTAAAGCACCAGTCTTCTCATTCACAAAATTGGCTAAGGTAGATAGTCTCCTTGGACCTGAAATGAAATCAACTGGTGAAGTTATGGGGACAGATGCGACTCTTGAAAAAGCCCTCTATAAAGCCTTTGAAGCTTCTTACCTCCACTTGCCAACCTTTGGTAATGTCATCTTTACTATTCATGATGATACGAAAGAAGAAGCCCTTGATTTGGCTCGTCGTTTCGATGCTATCGGTTACGGTATCTACGCAACTGAAGGAACAGCTAAGTTCTTGAATGAACATGGAGTTCACGCAACGCTTGTTAACAAATTAGGTGAAAATGACGACAACGACATTCCAGCCCTTGTTCGTACAGGTAAAGCGCAAGCTATTATCAATACGGTTGGTAACAAACGTACTTATGACGAAGATGGAGCAGCAATTCGTAGCTCTGCTATTGAAGCAGGAATCCCACTCTTCACAGCGCTTGATACAGCAGATGCCATGGTGCGTGTGCTTGAAAGCCGTAGCTTTACAACAGAAGCTATCTAATCATAATATTGAGTCTCAGCATTGCTGGGACTTTTTTTATTGAAGACACAGTTTTCTTTTGAGACTTTTCTTGGGTGATGGCGGACATCAGCGATCTTCTTCGTAGTTCCATGACTAAGTTTTGAACCGAACGTCTCAAAACTTCCGAACGCCTGAGACTACTTGCTTCAGGCGTTTTCATCACTGCCAAAAGTCTCGGTCTAACCTGACTAGGTTCGCAAAATCTATTTCACATTTAAAAATAGTTTAATTATGTACTGAATCTCAGCCTTGCTGGTTTTTTTTCTTACACAAATGTAAGCTAGAAAGTTAAAAATGAAAGCTAAGACCATGGTTTAGACTACTTAAATTCTGCTATACTAGAAACATGATTATTACGACATCTTTACGGGAAAACGAGACCTTGATTGCGCGTGCCCAAGAATTAGCTCACGAGCTAGGAGCTGACTACCAGCCTCGTCGCAAGTTGTCCTTGGCAAAATGTCTAGAGCGCTTTGGACCTTTCTATCTCCTATATAAAGACAGATTGTCTTTTATCAATTCGGATGCTAGTGAGTTGACCTTCCATCCAGATACGGCCGCTCTCAGGATTAAGGCTCCCCATGACGCTTTAGTCAGTCTTTTAGGTAAGTCTTCCAAGGCTATTCTTGACACGACCATGGGTCTGGCTTCTGATAGCCTAGTGATGGCAGCAACGGGAAATAGGGTGACAGCCCTTGAGAGTCAAGATGTGATTTTTCAGGTGGTTTCTCGAGGCCTGGCCACGTATCAGACAGATGACAAGCAGCTTGAAAAGGCCATGCGTTCTATTAAAGCTATTAAGAGCGATAGCTTGTCTTTTTTGAAGGTTCAAGCTGACAATTCCTTTGATATCATCTATGCCGATCCTATGTTTTCAGAGATCATCAAGGAATCGGAAAATCTAGAGGCTATCAAGCCTCTGGCCAATGGTAGCCGTCTGACAGAAGAATGGCTAAAAGAAGCTAAACGTGTTGCACGGGAAAAAATTATCATCAAGGCACATTTTCGAGATACCGTTTTTGAAGAACTTGGTTTTGAGCGCCAGGTTCGGCCCAATCAAAAGCTGCATTATGGTGTCATGGATGTAAGCGAAGGTCATTGACACTGAAAGTTAAAAGTATTACAATTGTTTTATCCATGTGATACAAAAAAGAAAAGAGAGACATATGCGAAAGAAAATCAGTCCAAAGTTATTTAAAAATAGAAAAAGAGTTTGGATCATTGGAGGAATTGGCTTCCTTGTCCTTTTGGTCCTAGGCTTTAACCTTTTTGCAGGTGGTGGCAAGAATGATAAGGCTTCTGAGTCCCCTACAGCAAGTAAGGTAACTAAGGGGCAGCTGGCCTCGTCGACCCTTCTGACTGGTATGGTGAAGGCTCAGTCGGAACAGTATGTTTATTTTGACAATACCATTGGACGCAATGCCACTGTGACAGTCTCTGTGGGTGAGGAAGTTAGTGTAGGTCAGCAACTGGTCCAATACGACAGCACCTCAGCCCAAGCGGCTTATGATACGGCTAGTCGTGCCTACAATAAGGCAGTTCGTGACCGTAATTATTTCCAACAGTATGGGACGGCTCCTGCGGCTTCAGCACAAACAAGTAGTGATTCGGATGAGGATGATTCGACAACTACTGTTAGTCCTCAACAGCGTCAGCAAACTGAGGCAAGTAATTACCAAACTTTGCAAGATTATAATGATGCCATTGCCAATGCAGCATCAGAGCTAGAAAAGGCACAAGATGTTCTCAACCAAACAGTGATTGTTTCAGATGCTAATGGAACAGTCGTAGAAGTTGCGGACTCTGTGGACCCTGCTTCAAAAGAGAGCCAAACCCTAGTTCATGTGACAAGTGAAGGCCAATTTGAGATTCAAGGGACCTTAACAGAATATGACATTCCAAATATTTCAGTGGGGCAAAAGGTCAAGATTACTTCCAAAGTATACCCAGACCAAACTTGGACAGGGAAGGTCAGCTATGTTTCCAATTATCCTAAGCAAAATGCTAACCAGTCAACGGGGACATCTGGCAACTCAGGTCAATCAGGTTCTCAGTATGAATACAAGGTTCAATTGACCAGTCCAATCGGAAAACTGAAGCAAGGTTTTAATGTATCACTTGAAGTGACAAAAGATGATGATGCCTTGTTGGTTCCTGTAACTGCTGTGACTAAGAAAGGCTCTGACAACTATGTCTGGGTTTACGATGATGAAACTCAGAAAATCAAGCAAGTCAAGGTCAAACTTGGCAATGCGGATGCCAAGCAACAGGAAATTGCTTCAGGACTTAAAGAAGGTCAAAAAGTTATTACCAAGGCAGATAAATCCTTTAAGGATGGCGAAACCCTAAAAGATGTGACGGATGCTGATAGCAAACAATCAAAAGACACTAGTGGAGAAGAGGTGAGGTCTAGTGACTAAGCCAGCTCTTATGGTTTTAAAGGGGATCACCAAGTCTTTCAAAAATGGTCAAGAGTCCTTGCAGGTCCTTAAGGGGATTGACTTATCGGTAGAAGAAGGGGACTTTGTGGCAATCATGGGCCCTTCTGGATCAGGGAAATCAACCCTTATGAATATTATCGGTCTTCTTGATCAACCGACTACAGGTTCCTATCAACTCGAGGGCGAGGATGTGGCTGAACTCTCTGAAAATCGCCTAGCCAAGGTAAGAAATGACCAGATTGGCTTTATCTTTCAACAGTTTTTTCTCTTGCCAAAGTTAAGTGCCCAAAAGAACGTAGAGCTTCCCTTGATTTATGCAGGGAAATCTCCACGCGAACGCAAACAAAGGGCGCAACAATTCTTGGAAAAAGTCGGCTTGTCAGACCGTAGCCATCACCTACCGTCAGAGTTGTCTGGTGGACAGAAGCAGAGGGTTGCCATCGCGCGTGCACTGTCTAACGATCCGGCAATCATTTTAGCGGATGAACCTACGGGTGCTCTTGATACCAAGACAGGGATGCAGATTATGGAGCTCTTAACCCAGCTGAACCGTGAAGGAAAGACTATCATCATGGTTACTCATGAGCCAGAGATTGCAGACTATGCCCGACGTAAGATTGTCATTCGTGATGGTGAAATCACTCAAGACACGACTGATAGCGTTCGGATTGACTAGGAGGTAAGAATGGAAAATTGGAAATTTGCTCTTAGTTCTATCCGTTCACACAAGATGAGGTCCTTCCTGACCATGTTGGGAATCATCATTGGTGTTGCTGCGGTAGTACTTATCATGGGGCTAGGAAATGGAATGCGTCAGAGTGTTACCGATAGTGTGACTGGTGACAAGGATACAGTTCAAGTCTACTATGAAGCCAAGGGTGAGGAGCTAGATCCTGCCTATGCAGATTTGGCACAACCTACCAAACCGGTTAAAGAAGTTTGGTTGGAGCAAGTGGCTAGGCAGACGCCTGGTATTGATAGTTATTTTGTGACTAACAGCCTAACTTCCTCTATCTCCCTACAAAAAAAGACTGTTAAGAATGTTAATATCACAGGTGCCAGTCAGGGCTACTTTAAAGCTAAAAAGTTAGAGATGTTGACAGGACGTTCCTTGCAAGACAATGATTATAAAAACTTTTCACGAGTTATTGTCATTGATCAGATGGTGGCTAAAAAACTCTTTGAGACGAATGGGGATGCCCTTAACCAAGTGGTTACTATTGGGAACAATGATTATCGTGTGATTGGTGTTTATAAGAATAAAGACACAGCAATCGGTGCCTATGGTGAAATTGGAACAGCTCTTGTGGCCAATACCCAGTTAGCGGCTGAAAATAACACTGATGCTATTGGCCAGATTTTTTTCCATGTGACCGATGTGAAAAATAGTAGTAGCGTTGCTAAGGATGCTGCTAAACGCTTGACCCAGTTGGCCCAAGATGACAATGGAGAATATAAGGCGGCAGATATGAGTTCGACCCTAGATCAGGTGAATACGATCTTTGGAACCATTACCACCGTTGTCGGAGCTATTGCTGGGATTTCATTATTAGTTGGCGGAATCGGTGTTATGAACATCATGTTGGTTTCGGTAACTGAGCGGACACGAGAGATTGGTCTTCGTAAGGCTTTAGGTGCTACACGTCGTAAAATCTTGACCCAGTTTTTGATTGAGTCGATGGTTCTGACTATTCTGGGAGGTTTGATTGGGCTAGGCTTTGCAGCCCTAGTTGTTGGACCAATTGGGAATGCCATGGACCTTAAAGCGACGGTTTCTCTTGGTGTAGCCATGGGAAGCATAGCCTTCTCAGCAGCTGTAGGGATTATCTTTGGCCTCCTACCGGCTAATAAAGCTTCGAAACTCGATCCTATCGAAGCCCTTAGGTATGATTAGAAATAACCTCTTGAAATCTTTAGATTTTGAGAGGTTTTATGGTCTTCGAAAAAAGATAGAGAAAAAAATAAAAAAATTGCATTTTTTTCTTGACGTCTGATTTAGGTCATGATATTATAAATAAGGTTTGAAAAAACTGACCTAAGACAGTTGGGGAGCAAGACTCGTAAACATCCAACCGAGGCACAAAACGTAACTATTTTTTTGTAACGTATTGTACTTTCGTGTCTAGGTTTAGGTACGATTTTTTTGTGCCTAGCCCAAAAATAAAAACGGAGGTAAAACTACTAATGAGTGAAGCTATTATTGCTAAGAAAGCTGAACAGGTTGCTATCGTCGCTGAGAAAATGAAAGCAGCAGCATCTATCGTTGTTGTTGACTCTCGTGGACTTACAGTTGACCAAGATACAGTTCTTCGTCGTAATCTTCGTGAATCAGGCGTTGAATTTAAAGTTATCAAAAACTCTATCTTGAGCCGTGCAGCTGAAGAAGCAGGTCTTGAAGACCTTAAAGAACTTTTTGTTGGTCCATCTGCAGTAGCATTCTCAAACGAAGATGTTATCGCACCAGCAAAAGTTATTAGCGAATTTGCTAAAGACGCAGAAGCTCTTGAAATCAAAGGTGGTGTTGTTGACGGTGCGTTCACTTCAGTCGAAGAAATCAACGCTCTTGCATCACTTCCAAACAAAGAAGGTATGCTTTCTATGCTCCTTTCTGTACTTCAAGCGCCAGTGCGCAATGTTGCATACGCTGTCAAAGCGGTTGCAGAAAGCAAAGAAGACGGTGCTGCATAAGCCCATCTTCACAACTCGTAGCCTAAGCTACGTTTAAAACACTATATTAAAAAACACATTTGGAGGAAATCACAATGGCATTGAACATTGAAAACATTATTGCTGAAATTAAAGAAGCTTCAATCCTTGAATTGAACGACCTTGTAAAAGCTATCGAAGAAGAGTTTGGCGTAACTGCTGCTGCTCCTGTAGCTGCTGCTGCAGCTGGTGCTGCTGACGCTGGTGCTGCTAAAGATTCATTCGACGTTGAATTGACATCTGCAGGCGACAAAAAAGTTGGCGTTATCAAAGTTGTACGTGAAATCACAGGCGAAGGTCTTAAAGAAGCTAAAGCTATCGTTGACGGTGCACCATCAGTTATTAAAGAAGGTGTTGCTGCAGCTGAAGCTGAAGAAATCAAAGCTAAACTTGAAGAAGCTGGAGCTTCAGTTACTCTTAAATAATAAGGTAACGACTCAAGTCGCTTAATAAAGAAAACCAGGGTATAAGCTCTGGTTTTTTTTACGATAAGCGATTATGAGAAACTGATAAATTGATTTGGTTTCCTGCCAAAAATTCTTTGGCAGGATTTTTGTTTTAATAAACTTTCGGGGGGTAGACACTAGATTGTCTACCCCTTTTTTTGCGTTTTGGAGGTAATTATGCAAAAGGAAGAACAGTCATCACGTCAAATCGTGAAGAGCCATATCATGACCATCATGGGAGTTGATAATCTAAAAGCAACTCAACTGGTAAATGAAATGGAACAAACAGGTTTAATCTGATTTGATGAATTCGGTTGTTATATGTATAAATTAAACAATTGTGTTACAATGAAACCATATAGAATTTTAAGTTTTCTCAAAAACTTTCTATAACTAAGAACACATAAGGAGGTAAAATGGTGAAGTATTCTAAAATAACAAAAGTTTTTCAGCTTTCACTCGTCATCATATTTATTTTAGTCTTGTTAGGGCTCTTTGTTCCCCAGCAGTTTCAAAATATTAGTTTTTACTTAAAAAATCTCTTAACAACTAGTGTTGGCTGGTTTTACTTGTTATTGGTTACGGGGATTTTAATTTTTTGTGTCTTTTTAATTGTAAGTCCGATAGGGCAGATTCGCTTGGGTAATCCCACGAGTCGGCCAGAGCATTCGACGACGTCATGGATTGCTATGATGTTTTCTGCTGGAATGGGGATTGGTCTGGTCTTTTATGGGGCAGCAGAGCCTTTGAGTCACTTTGCTATCTCGACGCCCAATGCAGAAATAGGCAGTGCGGATGCTCTCGCAGATGCTTTTCGTTTTACTTTTTTTCACTGGGGATTTCATGCTTGGGCGGTCTATGCCCTGGTGGGATTGTCTTTGGCTTATTTTGGCTTTCGTAAACGGGAGAAATATCAGCTCTCAGTCGTCTTTAAGCCTCTTTTTGGAAAATATGCGGACGGACCAATAGCAACCATTATCGATACCATCACCATTATTGCGACAGTGATTGGGGTAGCGACAACGCTCGGCTTTGGTGCCTCACAAATCAATGGTGGTCTCTCCTATGTCTTTGGTATTCCTAATAATAGTCTTGTGCAAGTCATCATTATCATCATTGCGACAATTCTTTTTCTTATTTCTGCCTTATCAGGTTTAGGAAAGGGTGTTAAAATCCTATCTAATACAAACTTGATTTTAGCTATTGTCTTGCTTGCTGGAGTCATAGTTTTGGGGCCAACGGTTAAGATATTTGACACCATGACAGACTCTATCGGCCTTTATTTTCAAAACTTCTTCCGTATGAGTTTTCGGGCGGCGGCTTTTGATGAGACCAAGCGGACTTGGATTAACCAATGGACCATTTTTTACTGGGCATGGTGGATTTCCTGGTCACCTTTTGTGGGCGTCTTTATTGCCCGTATCTCAAAAGGTCGGACTATTCGCGAATTTTTGACAGTAGTGCTTTTGGCACCAACAGTCCTTAGTTTTATCTGGTTTTCTGCTTTTGGTACCTTATCTACTTCACTACAAGATTCGGGGGTTAATTTGATACGTTTTGCCACAGAAGAAATTCTTTTTGCCTCTTTTAATGAATATCCTCTGGGAAGTGTCCTTTCACTCCTGGCAATTATTTTAGTTTTAACCTTCTTTGTGACCTCGGCGGATTCTGCCACCTATGTTTTGGCCATGTTGTCTGAAGATGGCAATCTAAATCCAAGTAATCGTAAAAAGGTGATTTGGGGTGTCATGCTGGCCTTGATTGCTATTGCACTCATGTTTTCTGGTGGATTGACAGCTTTACAAAACACGCTCATTATTGTCGCTTTTCCATTTTCTATAGTACTAGTGTTGATGATGTGGTCGCTTATGAAAGAGTTATATCACGAAAAAGAGCAAATGGGACTCGCCATTACACCAGACCGATATCCTGAGAAGAATCAACCGTTTAAATCTTATGAGGAAAATTAGGAGGATGGCATGGAGTTAAGAGTGCTTCGTTATTTTATTACTATTGCTGAGGAGGGGAGTATCTCCAAGGCAGCTGAGAAGCTGATGATTACTTAGCCGACACTCAGTCGTCAGTTAAAAGATTTGGAGCAGGAACTTGGTGAACCTCTTTTTATCCGTGAACATATCAAGTCGCTTAATAAAGAAAACCAGGGCATCAGCTCTGGTTTTTTCTATTGCTTTTAATATTTTCATTTGTTAGAATGTAGGTGATGTGCGTGCTTGTCACGCCCTTTTTCTGTGTCTTTTATGGCTTTAGTGGTTGTAAATAACTATAAAAATCCTAAAGGCATGGTAAATGCTAAAAAGAAAAGGAGAAATTTATGGCTTATATTTGGTCTTATCTCAGACGTTATCCTAAGTGGCTAGCAATGAATTTTACGGCAGCCATTTTATTTGTTATTGCTAACTTGGGTTTGCCGACGGTTCTTGCCAGAATGATTGATGAGGGAATAAACCGTGGTGATGTTGATAAGCTTTACGCTTATGCTTGGGTCATGTTTGGTGTAGTTTTGACTGGGATTGTTGGTCGTATACTTCTGTCCTATGCAGTTGGTAAGTTGACCACTACTATGGTGCAAGTCATGCGTAATGACATTTATGCTAAGCTTCAGGAGTATTCCCACCACGAGTATGAGCAGATTGGGGTATCCTCTTT
The DNA here is from genome assembly GCF_041431705.1 of Streptococcus sp. 27098_8_74. Taxonomy (NCBI): domain Bacteria; kingdom Bacillati; phylum Bacillota; class Bacilli; order Lactobacillales; family Streptococcaceae; genus Streptococcus; species Streptococcus sp. 27098_8_74. Next base: position 71,196 of record NZ_JAPVYF010000008.1, on the reverse strand, counting down.
GGTGACTCGTATTACATCAGATGCTTTTGTGCTTATGCAGTTTGCGGATCAGGTTCTTAAGCTAGGGGTTATCACTCCTTTGATGATGGTTTCCAGTGTCTTTTTGATTTTGACGACAAGTCCATCTTTGGCTTGGATTGTGGCAATCTCCTTGCCTTTCCTAGCCGTAGTAGTATGGTATGTGGCGGTAAAAACGCGTCCGCTTTCTGAAAAACAACAGGCAACTCTCGACAAGATTAACCAGTATGCTCGTGAAAATCTGACTGGACTTCGTGTCATCCGTGCTTTTGCTAGAGAAGATTTTCAAGAGAAGAAGTTCGCTTCTGAAAATGCTGTCTATGCGGATAATTCAAACAAACTTTTCAAATTGACTGGTTTGACCGAGCCACTTTTTGTGCAAATCATCATAGCCATGATTGTGGCAATTGTTTGGTTTGCTCTTGAGCCATTAGGTTCTGGGACTTTAGCAATCGGTGACTTGGTTGCCTTTATTGAGTACAGCTTCCATGCACTATTGTCCTTCCTTTTCCTAGCCAATCTCTTTACCATGTATCCTCGTACGGCGGTATCTAGTGAACGTCTGCAGGAAATTATGGACATGCCGATTTCTATCAATCCAAATGAAGATGGCGTGACAGAAACCGAGACTAAGGGATATTTGGAGTTTGACAATGTGACCTTTGCCTATCCTGGTGAAACTGAAAGTCCTGTCCTACACAACATTTCTTTCAAGGCAAAACCTGGTGAAACCATTGCCTTTATTGGGTCTACGGGTTCAGGAAAATCATCACTTGTACAGTTGATTCCACGCTTTTATGATGTAACACTTGGACGCATTCTTGTTGATGGTGTAGATGTCCGTGATTACAATCTTAAGGCTCTTCGTCGTAAGATTGGCTTTATTCCACAAAAAGCCCTACTCTTTACAGGGACTATCGGTGAAAATATCCGTTATGGTAAGGAAAATGCCAGTCATGAAGAATTGAATCAAGCTACTGATGTGGCTCAAGCCAAGGAATTTATCGAAAGTAAGGAAGAACGCTATGATTCTCATTTGGCTGAGGGTGGTAGCAACCTTTCTGGTGGACAGAAGCAGCGTTTGTCAATTGCACGTGCGGTGGTTAAACGTCCTGATCTTTATATCTTTGATGATTCCTTCTCTGCCTTGGACTACAAGACTGATGCGACCTTGCGCCGTCGTCTAAAAGAAGTGACTCAAGATGCGACAGTCCTGATTGTAGCCCAACGTGTGGGAACTATCATGGATGCTGATCAAATCATTGTTTTGGATGAAGGTGAAATCGTTGGTCGTGGCCGTCATGAAGAGCTTATGGAAAGCAATGAGATTTACCGTGAAATTGCTAATTCACAATTGAATCAAAAGAGTCTTACGGAAGACTAGAAGGAGGTCAAAATGAAGAATAATAAAAAGAAAACAAATCATTCCTCAAGTTTTGGCCGTCTTTGGTCATACTTGCAGGCTTATCGTTTCCCACTTTACCTAGCCATTTTCTTGAAAATTGTTAGTGTCATCATGAGTGTCCTTGAACCTGTAGTCATTGGATTAGCTATTACGGAACTGACTAAAAATACACTGGACATGGTCAAGGGTGTGGAAGGTGCCCATATCAACGTTTCCTATGTTGGTATAGTTCTGGTCTTTTATCTCTTGCGTGGTCTCATCTATGAGTTGGCTTCTTACTATTCCAACTATTTTATGACCAATGCTGTGCAAGCAACGGTTCAAGATATGCGAAATGAGATGACCGATAAAATCAATCGTACCTCAGTGTCATACTTTGATAAGCACCAGTTTGGGGACCTCTTGGGCCGCTTTACTAGTGACGTTGAGACAGTATCTAATGCCTTGCAGCAGTCATTCTTGCAGATTGTTAATGCCGTCTTTACTCTAGTCTTAGTTATTGGAACAGTGCTTTACCTTAATCTTCAGTTGGGAGCTGTGGTTGTCGTCACTATTCCCATTACTTTCTTTGGTGCTCGCTTCATTATGAGTAAGTCTCAACCTTACTTTAAGCAGCAGGCTGATGCCCTAGGTACTCTTAACGGTTTTGTTCAGGAAAATCTGACTGGTTTCAATGTGCTTAAACTTTTTGGCCGTGAGGATAAATCTTTAGACGACTTTAAAGAGATTACGGAAGACCTTCAGAAGGTAGGTTTTAAGGCCAATTTCATTTCAGGCCTCATGATGCCTGTACTTAATGGTTTATCTGACTTGACCTATCTCATTGTCGCTGTTCTAGGTGGTTTGCAAGTTTTGGCTGGTCGCTTGACGATTGGTAATATGCAGGCCTTTGTTCAGTACGTTTGGCAGATTAATCAACCTATTCAGAACTTGACTCAGTTAGCTGGACAATTGCAGAGTGCTAAGTCTTCTTTGGACCGTATTTTCCAACTGATGGATGAACCAGACGAGGCTAATGATGCTACTGAAGTGCTTGAAGGAGATTTGACCGGTCAGGTTAGCTTTAAGCATGTAGACTTCCAGTATGTGGCTGATAAACCTTTGATTCGTGACTTTAATCTTGAAGTCAATCCTGGCGAAATGGTCGCTATTGTCGGCCCAACTGGTGCTGGAAAATCAACGATTATCAATCTTCTCATGCGTTTCTATGATGTGACGGCTGGTTCTATCTCGGTTGATGGTCATGATATTCGTAACTTATCACGTCAGGATTATCGTAAACAGTTTGGTATGGTGCTTCAGGATGCTTGGCTCTTTGAAGGAACTATCAAGGAAAATCTTCGTTTTGGTAATCTTGAGGCAACTGATGAAGAAATTGTTGAAGCCGCTAAGGCTGCCAATGTGGACCACTTTATCCGTACGCTACCTGGCGGTTACAACATGGAAATGAACCAGGAATCAAGTAACATTTCACTGGGACAAAAGCAACTTTTGACCATTGCGCGTGCGCTTTTGGCTGATCCGAAAATTTTGATTTTGGACGAGGCAACCTCATCAGTTGATACCCGTTTGGAACTCTTGATTCAAAAAGCCATGAAAACTCTCATGCAGGGTCGAACAAGCTTTGTCATTGCTCACCGTCTGTCAACTATCCAAGAGGCAGACAAGATTTTGGTCCTTAAAGATGGTCAAATCATCGAACAAGGGAACCATGAATCCCTTCTTGCAGATAAAGGCTTCTATTACGATTTGTATAATAGCCAGTTTGCAGAGAAATAAACAAAATAATCCATCAGTTCATAACTGGTGGATTTTTGCTGATTTTAACGAGCAATAAAAGAGACTTCCCCAGTGAGAGAAGCCTCAAAATTAATATTTATTTCTCAGCAGGTCGTGTGACGAACATGGCATCTCCGAAACTGAAGAAGCGGTAGCGTTCTTGGACGGCGTGTTTATAGGCATCAAGGACGAATTCACGACCAGCAAAGGCTGAAACCAACATCACCAAGGTTGATTTTGGGAGGTGGAAGTTGGTTGAGAAGGCGTCTACGACTGTAAATTGGTAGCCTGGTTTGATAAAGATATTGGTCCAGCCTGAGTCGGCTTGGAGTTGACCATCGTATTTATTGCCGATTGTCTCAAGTGTTCGTATTGAAGTAGTTCCTACTGCAATGATGCGGCCTCCAGCGGCTTTGACGCTATTGAGGGTATCGGCAGCGTCTTGACTGAGGGTGTAAAACTCTGAGTGCATCTCATGTTCGTCGACATTCTCAACAGAAACAGGTCGGAAGGTTCCCAATCCAACGTGGAGGGTGAGGTAGACCAATTTTACGCCTTTGGCTTCAATCTTTTGAAGCAATTCAGGTGTGAAATGGAGACCAGCTGTTGGTGCAGCGGCAGAGCCATTTTCCTTGGCATAGACCGTTTGGTAACGGTCACGGTCTTCCAATTTTTCATGGATATAAGGTGGCAATGGCATCTCGCCCAAACTTTCCAATACCTCAAGGAAGATACCGTCGTAGCTAAATTCTACGATTCGACCACCGTGATCTAGTTCCTCAGTGACAGTGGCAGTCAAACGGCCATCACCAAAACTGACCTTAGCGCCTACTTTAAGGCGTTTCGCAGGCTTAGCCAAAACTTCCCATTGATCCCCTTGGGTATTTTTCAAAAGGAGAAATTCCACATGGCCGTGGGTATCAGGCTTTTCACCGTAGAGGCGGGCAGGAAGCACGCGCGTATTGTTCATGACCAAGGCATCGCCAGGGTTAAGCTGGTCGATGATGTGGTCAAAGTGGGTATCAGTCATTTCCTTGGTTACAGGGTCAATGACTAAGAGTTTAGAGGCATCACGTTGTTCCAATGGGGTTTGGGCAATTAGTTCCTCTGGTAGTTCAAAATCAAAATCGTTAGTATTCATTGGTTTCCTCGTTTAAAAATGTTCAGCCTTTTTATTATAGCACGATATAGGACGACCGTCATTAAACTTGTCGAGTGAAAGCGCTTGACAAAAAGGTTAAAAAAAGAGATAATAAAGAAAAAATGGTATATACCAATATCGAGGTGAATAGAATGAAAAAGATTTTAGTTAAAAATCAAGTTGAGGGAGGCCAAGTTGCCTTTGATCTTCTTAAAGAGAGCCTTGCAGCGGGTGCTCAGACATTGGGATTGGCGACAGGTAGTTCACCTATCGCCCTTTACCAAGAGATGGTTGAGAGTGACGTGGATTTTTCGGAACTTTACAGCGTTAATTTGGATGAATACGTCGGACTAGCACCAGACCATGAGCAGAGCTACCATGCCTTTATGAAGGCTCAACTCTTTGATGCTAAGCCATTTAAAGAGAGCTTCTTACCTGACGGCATGGCTGAAGATTTAGAACAGGCGGCCAAGGATTACGATGACATCTTGTCCCAACATGTCATTTACTTGCAAATCTTAGGTATCGGAAGTAATGGGCATATTGGATTTAATGAGCCAGGTACGTCTTTTGATAGTCAAACCCATGTGGTTGACTTGACGGACAGCACCATTGAAGCCAATAGCCGTTTCTTTGCCAGTCGAGACCAAGTCCCTACAAAGGCTATTTCAATGGGGATTGCCTCCATTATGGCTGCCAAGAAGATCATTTTGTTTGCCTATGGCGACAAGAAGGCAGATGCCATTTTCAAGATGGTTAAGGGGCCAGTGACAGAGGAAGTCCCAGCCAGTGTCTTGCAACATCATCCAGACGTGACCCTCATCTTGGATGAGGCTGCTGCTGCGAAATTGTAATGCTATCTTTTGAAAAACAATCTTAGGAAACTCAGGTTGAGGCATTTGGCACTCAACCTTTTTCTTTTGTGAAAAGTCACTTCCGAGCAAATCAATTGCCTGGCCCTCTTTGATAGCGCTATAATAGTTAAGTTGACTTTGACTATCAAACAACAGATATAGATATTTCATAAAGAAAGAGGACATACAATGGCAAAACCTATTCGAGTATTGCTTTATTATAAATACCTTCCCATCGAAAACGCTGAGCAATTTGCGGCTGACCACTTGGCTTTCTGTAAGTCAATCGGTCTGAAAGGACGCATCTTGGTCGCTGACGAGGGAATCAATGGAACGGTTTCTGGGGACTACGAAACCACTCAAAAATACATGGACTACGTTCACAGCCTTCCAGGGATGGAAGACCTTTGGTTCAAGATTGATGAGGAAGAGGAGCAAGCCTTCAAGAAGATGTTTGTGCGTTACAAGAAGGAAATCGTTCACCTTGGTTTAGAGGATGATAACTTTGACAGCGACATCAATCCGCTTGAAACAACGGGTGCTTACTTGTCACCAAAAGAGTTTAAAGACGCCCTTTTAGATGAGGACACAGTTGTCCTTGACACACGTAATGACTATGAGTATGACCTTGGTCACTTCCGTGGAGCCATTCGTCCAGACATCCGCAACTTCCGTGAATTGCCACAATGGGTCCGCGACCATAAAGAAGAGTTCATGGACAAGCGCGTGGTTGTGTACTGTACTGGTGGTGTCCGCTGTGAGAAATTCTCAGGTTGGATGGTTCGTGAAGGCTACAAAGATGTTGGTCAATTGCATGGTGGTATCGCGACTTACGGAAAAGATCCAGAGGTTCAAGGGGAGCTTTGGGATGGTAAGATGTATGTCTTTGACGAGCGTATTGCCGTTGACATCAACCATGTAGATCCTGTCGTTGTCGGTAAGGATTGGTTCGATGGTACGCCTTGCGAACGCTATGTCAACTGTGGTAACCCATTCTGTAACCGTCGTATCCTTGCTTCAGAGGAAAATGAAGACAAATACCTCCGTGGCTGCTCACATGAATGTCGTGTTCACCCACGCAACCGTTATGTCTCTGAAAATGGTTTGAACCAAGAAGAAGTTGTCTCACGCCTTGCGGCTATTGGTGAAAGCTTGGATGTAACACCTGCTTAAGTTTAAATAGTTAAGAAGCTGAGAGAAATCTTGGTTTTTTTTGCAATTTATTTCTAAAATAATAACAGATATATATTGCAAATGGAAATATATAGTGTATAATTAAGATGAAAACAGATGGTGAACCTAATCAATGTCGACGATAATATCAGATAAGATGAAAAGGAGAGGGCATGTGGCAAAGAATTTACGCTTAAAAGCAGCTCGAGCAGAGCATGATATGACCCAGGGTGACTTGGCAGAAGCGGTAGGTGCAACAAGACAAACCATAGGCTTGATTGAAGCTGGAAAGTACAATCCCAGCCTAGGTTTATGCATTGCCATTTGCAAAACACTGGACAGGACTTTGGATCAACTGTTTTGGGAGATTTAGGAAGGAAGTAAAGATGATGAAATTTAAGCTTGTTAATAATAAAGTTACAGATGAACGAGAAAAAGCTCTAAATAATAAAGTTGGTGCAGAATGTTTTTACATAATGATTGCTGGGACGCTTGCGTGCTTGGTCTATAGTTCCTTCTTTAACAAGGGGGTTATTACCTCTAATTACTTAGCCTTCCCATTGTTTATAGCATGGATTTGGTCTATTTATAGATCTGAACGACTTAGTGTTAACACATTTGGGGGTTCCGGAATGACAGTCTTAGGTTGTTTACTGGTGACTGCGCTTATCACTCTTATGATAATGTCAGCTAACTATCAGTTTAACCACAATGTCTATCATAATAATCCCCTGGATCCTAGATATCTCATGGCTTGGCCACTTACTTATATTTTGTATATTCCCTTTGTCTTTTTTATGAATTGGGCTCTCACAGCACTGGGAAGATATGAGAGAAGACGTCTTGAAAAACAGCTGGACGATTTGGAGAATGAAGAATAAATAGTGATAGAATCAGACCGTTCTTTTTGGTCTGATTTTTTTGTGTTATAATGGGTCCTAAAACCTAAGGAGGTCACGTATGCTACTAACTGAATTTGATGATAATAGACAAGCGATTATCAATCCACAAGACTTACACGAACCAATTGAAGGATTTCCCAAAGTTGTCATCTCTTGCTTTTCAAGAGTAACTTTTGCTCGCCTCCTTGAGAATTATGACCATGAGGTCATTGCAAGAACCTCTATGGCTAATTTTGAAGTCGTGGTCTATGGGATCACTATTGGAGACCAACAGATTGGTGCCTTTAATGCACCCGTTGGGGCATCTTCCTGTGTGGGGATTATTGAGGACCTAATTCAATTTGGGATGGAAAAGCTCGTTCTTTTTGGGACCTGTGGAGTTTTAGATCGAGATATCGAAGCGACCTCCATCATCATTCCAATAGCTGCTCTTCGCGACGAGGGGACCAGTTACCACTATCTTCCAGCTAGTGATGAAGTGGAAGTAAACAAGAAAACCCTTCCGATCTTCCAAGCCTTTCTGGAAAGCCACAAGGTTTCCTATCAGTCAGGAAAAGTGTGGACGACAGATGCACCGTACCGGGAAACCATCGACAAGATGAAGCGACGAAAGGAAGCAGGAGCCATCTGTGTGGATATGGAATGTTCAGCAGTGGCAGCTTTAGCAGCTTATAGAGGCTTTGAGCTCTGCCATTTCTTCTATGCGGCAGACCACCTCTCTGAAGAAAAATGGGATATCCGAACCTTATCTAGTCATGAGGATTTAGATGAAAAAGATAAGGTGGCTTTATTAGCTTTGGAGTTTGCGTGTGACTGGAGTAAACCTTAAAAATTCTACTTTTTAAACTTCTTATTTGTAATCATTCTAAATAACTGTTATAATACTTTTTAGAATCATTCTAAATAAGGAGTAAGAAAATTGGAAGATAAGAATTTTGCAGAACGTTTAAATATTTTGAGAGCTGGTGTTTTGGGTGCCAATGATGGCATCATTTCCATTGCAGGAGTGGTTATCGGTGTGGCCAGTGCGACATCTAACATTTGGTTCATCTTGATTTCTGCCTTGTCAGCGATTTTTGCCGGTGCCTTTTCGATGGCAGGTGGCGAATATGTCAGTGTGTCAACGCAAAAAGATACTGAAGAAGCTGCTATCGCTAAGGAACAAGCCCTCTTGGACCGCTCTCCTGAGGCAGCTAGAGAGAGTTTGTATCAAACCTTCCTCAGTCAGGGGGATTGTGAAACGGCAGCTGAAGTTAAGGTTAATCAAGCCTTCAATAAGAATCCGATTAAGGTCTTAGTTGAGGAAAAATATGGGGTGGATTTAGATGAAATTACCAATCCATGGCATGCTGCTGTATCTAGTTTTCTGGCCTTTTCAGTTGGTTCCTTGCCACCAGCCCTAGCTATCATGCTGTTCCCAGAGCCTTACCGTATTCCTGTAACAGTGGTCGTGGTTGCCCTTACCTTACTCTTGACTGGTTATATCAGTGCCAAGCTCGGAAAAGCACCTGTTAAACAAGCGATGTTGCGTAACTTGACAGTAGGACTCTTGACCATGCTTGTGACCTTCTTGGTTGGGCATATCTTCCATGTAAATGTGTAAGTGTTAATAATGTAATAAGTCTATCTTTTAAGGTAGACTTTTTGTTTTATCGAGCGTTCTTTTGAGACCTTTCTTATGTCCTCCTTTTTTAGTCTGCTAGACCAGGCCTATCCGTGATACAATAAGGTTATGCGTTTAGACAAATTATTAGGACAGGCAGGCTTTGGTTCCCGCAATCAGGTCAAGAAGCTCATTCGTAGTCGTCAAGTTTATGTAGACGGTGTCTTGGCGGATCGAGATAATCTTAATGTGGATGCTAGTCTTCAAACCATCACGGTTTCTGGTAAGGAACTGGAGCATACGCCAGAAGTTTACTATCTCATGAATAAACCAGCAGGAGTAGTGTCAGCTCGAAAGGACAAGGAACACCAGACAGTCATTGATTTGATAAAGCCTGAAGATAAGAGAGACGGTCTTTATCCTGTGGGCCGATTGGATAGAGATACGGAAGGCTTGGTGCTGATTACTAACAATGGTCCCTTGGGATTTGCCATGCTTCACCCACGTTATCATGTGGCTAAGACTTATTATGTTGAGGTCAATGATGTTCTTGGGCCTGATGCACCTGCATTTTTTGAATCCGGTGTTGTCTTTGAGGATGGTACTGTTTGTCAATCAGCTCAGCTGGAAGTTTTAAGTTCTGCGAGTGACAAGAGCTGTGCTAGAATTACGATTTCGGAAGGCAAGTTTCATCAAGTGAAAAAGATGTTTTTGGCTTATGGCGTCAAGGTAACCTATCTTAAGCGTATTTCTTTTGGAGAGTTTAAGCTTAATGAAGGGATGGTAGTAGGTTCCTACCGGGCGTTAACGGAAGCGGAAAAAGCAATCTTACGTACTTATCTTGGCTAGTAGCCCTATGTGGTTTAAAGTGCGATAGGAACTTTCAATCTCATGATAGGTTCCCTCTATCATGACCCTTAATACTGTAAGGCCCATAACGACGGTCTTTTCTAGGGGTATAAGTGAAACTTATGGCATTCCATAAGTTTTTTTAATTTCTCAAGCCTTGTTTCTGGTGGTATGATGGTATCAATTCGATTGAGAACTGAAGTAAGTCAGGAGCAATGACCAAGTCTAATCAGAGAGGGAGGTTCATTATGACAGAAGCATTTTACGATCATTTAGCAAAGACACGTCATCAGATTCACCAACATCCAGAGGTTTCTGAGGAGGAGCACGAGACGACAGTCTTTTTGAAAGGCTATTTGAGAAATCTAGGTATTGAGCCTTTAAATTATCCCTTGAAGACGGGACTTATCGCTGAGATTGGGTCAGGTCATCCGATTATTGCTTTGCGTGCTGATATTGATGCCCTACCGATCAAGGAAAAGACAGGACTTCCTTATGCCAGCGACAATGGGGCCATGCATGCTTGTGGTCATGATTTTCACCAGACCTCTCTTCTCGGAGCTGCTCAGCTTTTAAAAGAAAGAGAAGCCGAGCTTAAGGGGACTGTTCGCTTGATTTTCCAACCGGCCGAGGAAAATTTCCAAGGGGCCTATCAGGTCATTGAAGCGGGTGGTCTTGACGGTGTGTCAGCTATCATCGGTTATCACAATAATCCTCACTTGAAACCTGGTCAGATTGGTCTTCGTTCGGGAGCTATCATGGCAGGTGTGGAGCAGTTTAGGGTTGATGTTAAAGGTGTTTCGTCCCATGCTGCCCGTCCTGATTTGGGTGTGGATACGGTCTTGGTCACTACGACCATCATCAACAATTTACAACAGATTGTTGCTCGTACGGTATCGCCCTTTGAATCAGCAGTATTGTCAGTTACTCATATCGAAGTTGGAAATACTTGGAATGTTCTTCCAGCAGCGGGCTTTTTCGAAGGAACGATTCGTACCTTTGAGCCTAAGGTTCGTGAAGATGTCATTGCCCGCTTTGAAAAGGTCGTTCGGGCGACAGCAGACCAGTTTGGTGCTCAAGTTGACATTACTTGGGGCAATTCACCTTACGTGACCTACAATGACCAGACACTCACACCACTCATCTTTGAAAATTCTAAGGCCTTTGCAGAAGTGATTGAAACTTTGCCATCAACAGGGGGCGAAGACTTTGCGGCCTATCAAAAGGAAATACCAGGAGTCTTTGCCTTTATCGGCTCTAATGGTGAAGAAAATGCACCAGACTGGCATCATGATGATTTCCTTGTGAAAGATGAGGCCTTGCCAGTAGCTGTTAATTACTATGTGGAAAACGCCCTTTTCCTACTTGACTATTTTAAGGAGAAAGGCAAATGACCATTCCCTTAATCGGTATTACCAGTAATGAAAAACTTGTTAGGGAGTTGAGAGCTTCACTGACGCCCCATTTATAGGTGTTCAGTGGCATGCTGAGTTTCTCTTGGGACATAAGTTCTTAAAAGACCAAGGACTCTTTGATTATTTTGTTAAGAGTTTTAAATAAAGCTTAAGGACTTTAAATTGGTACTACTTTTGATATTGAAAAGGAGGACGTGCCTAAGGAAAAATATTCTTTTGATCATTTAGTTTACACTTAAGAACCCAGCCGATTGGTTGGGTTCTTTTGTCGTATTTTAGAAGCAAGATTTCAGGACTTAGAAAGGGAGGGAAGATTTTTCACTTGCTATTTTTGAGTTTTTTAGATAAAATGAAAGCGTTATCATTTCAAAAATAGATAGGAAGTGGTCAAGTCATCTTTTTGATGGTTGACCTTATAACTTCCGAATAAGGAGAAACGTATGTTAATTGGTATTCCAAAAGAAATCAAAAATAACGAGAACCGTGTGGCTCTAACGCCTGCTGGTGTGCAAAGTCTTGTAGCTAAGGGACATGTCGTGTTAATCGAAACAAATGCAGGCCTTGGCTCTGGTTTTGCGGATGCAGATTATGCCAATCAAGGTGCTAAAATCGTTGCAACTGCTGCAGAAGCATGGGCAGCAGAACTTGTTGTTAAAGTTAAGGAGCCACTTGCTGAAGAATATGGCTTCCTTCGTGAGGACCTTTTACTTTTTACTTACTTGCACATGGCAGCAGCGCCAGAATTGGCAGATGCTATGGTCAATGCTAAGACAACAGGTGTGGCCTATGAAACAGTACGTAGCCAAGAAGGTCACCTACCACTTTTGGTTCCAATGAGTGAAGTAGCAGGACGTATGGCCGTTCAAATCGGTGCACATTTCTTGACCAAACAAGAAGGTGGCTCTGGTGTTCTCCTAGGTGGTGTGCCTGGAGTTCCTAAAGGTAAAGTAACTATTATCGGGGGTGGTGTCGTAGGGACACATGCAGCCCGCATTGCCCTTGGACTTGGGGCTCAAGTGACTATCCTTGATATCAGTGCCAAACGTTTGTCTGTCCTTGAAGAGGTCTTTGGTAGCCAAATTCAAACACTTATGTCAAATCCACTCAATATTGAAGCGAGTGTCCGAGATGCTGACGTGGTTATCGGTGCAGTTCTTATCCCAGGGGCAAAAGCGCCGAAACTCGTTACAGACGATATGGTTAAACAAATGCGTCCAGGTTCTGTTATTGTTGACGTTGCCGTTGACCAAGGTGGGGTTGTTGAAACTGCGGATCGTGTGACTACTCACGATGAGCCTGTTTATGAAACACATGGTGTCCTTCACTATGCTGTTGCCAATATCCCAGGAGCTGTGGCACGTACATCAACCATTGCCCTTACCAATGTCACATTGCCTTATATTGAAGCCCTTGCAGGAAAAGGATTCAGAAAAGCCATTAACGACGACGAAGGTCTTCGTCAAGGGGTTACAACCTACCAAGGTCATATTACTAGCAAACCGGTTGCAAAGGGCTTAGACAGAGAGTATACATCAATTGATGAATTGGCATAAATAGATTATTTAGCATAAACAAAGAGGAGTCGCACCATGATTTGGTTGGCTCTTTTTTTGTGGTCTGAGACAAGAAGTGAATCATTTTTTTGCTAGTTGAGGGGTGAGTAGTTGCAAAGGATGGATTTTTTCTAATTTTGGTCTTATTTTATGCTATAATGAGTAGAAATATTAAGGGGAGTAATGAGTATCTATAATGCTTGCCATTAGGAGGTTTTATCGTGGCCAACCATATTCGTGTGATCACAGCAATTGTTTTCTCGCAGCTTGTCGTCTTTTATTTTGGTTTTCGTATGGATGTCTCTTTGACCAAACTGCTAACCACAGTAACTGTAGCATCTCTAGTTGAGATTATTTATCATGTGAGGCTTGTTCGTAAGATAGGAGCTAATATTTCTTTTGAAACTTTTTGGAAAAATTGTGACCAACTTTTTAGAAAAAATGCTGTGCTATTGGCTATTTTAGTTTGTGACCTACTTATTTTTAAAGGTGGGGATTTCATGGCCTTCACTCTTTGGCAAGTTACCTTTGTTGTCTTGGTAAGTATTATCATCATGGCATCAAATAATGCCCCAGACGCATGATACTACTTAAATCTTACAATAGAAAGTGTGTAGATAATGTTTACCATTCAAAGAAATCATTTGTCGGACCCAGGTGTAGATTATGTCACTTTTGGTAAGGGAGACAAAACTCTTATTATCATTACGGGATTAAGTTTGCAACGATTAGGTGATATGTCCAACCTGACTATTTACTCACTATTTTATCAATACGCTAAGGAGTACAAGGTCTATATTTTTGATAGAAGGGACCACATCGAAGAAGGCGTTTCTATTGAGGATATGGCGGATGACCTCTATCAGTCCTTGCAAGAATTACATATTGCTAATGCCTCTATCATAGGCATATCACAGGGAGGCATGATTGCTCAGCTATTTGCTATCAAATATCCTCAAGAGGTGAAGAAACTAGTATTAGCTCTGACACTCTCTCGCAATAATGCCATCAGTAGAGAAACCATAGGAGGGTGGATAGAGATGGCAGAAAATGGTGATATGGATAAGCTCAATATGGATTCCATGAGTAAATCATTTTCGTCACCTGTTTTAAAGAAATTATATGTGATTAACAGATTATTTTTGAAGTCTGTAAGCAAGGAAAAACGCCATCGCTTTGTCTGTTTAGCCAAGTCAATTCTAGCCTTTGATTGCTATAGTTCGCTTGATAAAATCACTTGTCCGACCCTTGTTCTGGGAGCCAAAAACGATTTAGTTCTGGGTGTGGATGGCGCCAGGGAGCTGGCAAATGGCATTCCAAATGCTTCCTATTATGAATTTAGCAAACTGGGGCACGCAGCCTTTATTGAAAGTAAGCAATTTAATAAAATGATATTAGAATTTCTGCGAGAAAACACTTAGGTAGTGGACTTATGGAAATCTATTAAAATAGAATGAGAAAGGGGTTACAGTGGAGCTTGTAGCCTCTTTTTATTTTCAGTTCAGATATGTGCAGTCTGAAAAATTAAATGATAGAATGGCAATAGATAGGAGGATACAGAAATGTTAAACTATGATTTGATTGTTATCGGTTTCGGTAAAGCCGGTAAAACTCTGGCTGCTAAGATGAATGCAGCTGGTAAGAAAGTTGCTGTCATCGAGCGCAGTAAAGCCATGTATGGTGGTACTTGCATTAATATTGCGTGTATCCCAACCAAGACTATGATTGTTGCGGCTGAGAAGGGCTGGTCATTTGACGACACCATGAAGGAACGTGGTGCAGTGACTGGTCGTCTTAATGCTAAGAATTATAAAATGTTGGCAGACAATGGCGTTGATGTCATTGATGCAGAGGCACATTTTGTGTCAAATAAGGTTATTGAAGTAGTGGCTGGTGATGACCGCCAAGAGCTTACAGCTGAGACTATTGTTATCAATACTGGTGCTGTATCTAATGTCTTGCCTATTCCTGGCTTGACAACAACTGAGCATGTCTACGATTCAACTGGTATTCAAACCCTTGAAGCCTTGCCAAAACGTCTGGGTGTCCTAGGTGGTGGTAATATCGGTCTTGAATTTGCTGGCCTTTTTAACCGTTTGGGAAGCCAAGTGACTGTCTTGGATGCTGCGACTAGCTTCTTGCCACGTGTGGAGCCATCTATTGCTAAGTTGGCCAAGGAATACATGGAAGAGGACGGCATTGTCTTTGAGCAAGGTGTTAAAACTTCTGAAGTTAAGAATGACGGTGATGAAGTTGTCGTTGTTACTGACAAAGGTGAGTTTCGTTTTGATGCTCTCCTCTATGCGACAGGACGCAAGCCTAATATCGAACCCCTTCACTTGGAAAATACAGATATTGCCTTGACAGAACGTGGCGGTATTCAGGTTAATAAGCATTTAGAAACAAGTGTTCCTGGTGTCTTTGCGGTGGGTGATGTTAATGGTGGTCTCCAATTCACTTACATTTCACTAGATGATTTCCGTATTGTCTTTAATTACTTGACAGGGGATGGTAGCTATAACCTTGAAACACGTGGAGCAGTTCCAACTGCCATGTTCCTCAACCCACCTTTGGCACAAGTTGGTCTTACTGAAGATCAAGCCAGAGCAGCAGGTGGACCAGTTGCTGTCAAGGAACTTCCAGTTGCTGGCATGCCTCGTGGTCATGTTAATGGCGATTTGCGTGGTGCCTTCAAAGCTGTGGTAAATCCTGAAACTAAGGAAATTTTGGGAGTGACCCTCTTTGGTCAAGAATCTCATGAAATTATCAATCTAATTACCCTAGCGATGAATCATCACATTCCATATACAGATTTGGCTAAACAAATCTTTACTCACCCAACTATGGCTGAGAACCTAAACGATTTGTTTGCGATTTAAAATGAAAAGAGCCGAGAGGCTCTTTTTTGTGAGTATATCATCCATACAAAGCGACACTCTAGGTTAGATGTCGCTTTTTTTGCGCTTTGATGATAAGATAGAAGTGCTATAAGAAAATTCCTTAGATTGGTGCTCTCTGTCTCCTTTGAATGCTTGATTGACCTTGAGTCACCACTAGAATCTGTATGAAAAATCTAGAAAGATACTCGCCTGCAAATTCGTCTGTGAGTGTGTGTAATTTATGACTAAGAAAGTAGGAGTGGGCAAGGCTCACAGTAAGATTATTTTGATGGGGGAGCACTCGGTCGTTTATGGTCATCCTGCCCTTGCCCTCCCTCTTAAGGATATTGAGGTTGTCTGTCAGATTCAGGCGGCTAAGACTCCTTTGACGCTCAAGGCTCAAGATCCCTTGACGACGGCGATTTTTTCAGCTCTTAATTATCTGAAAATCAAGAATCAGCCTATCAGCTATGCTATTAAGTCTAGTGTCCCTGAAAAGCGTGGTATGGGGTCGTCTGCGGCTGTAGCCATTGCGGCAATTCGAGCGGTCTTTGATTATTTTAATCAGGAGCTTAGCCAGGAGACCTTGGAAATGCTAGTTCATCAGGCGGAGACCATTGCCCATAGTAAACCTAGTGGTTTAGATGCCAAGACCTGCTTGAGTGACCAAGCCATTAGCTTTACGCGTAATATCGGTTTCAGGGAAATCGAGGTTAATTTAGGTGCCTATCTGGTCATTGCTGATACGGGAATCCATGGAAATACCCGTGAGGCCGTGGAAAAGGTTGAAGCCATTGGTTTAGATGCCTTGTCAGATCTCAACCAACTGGGCGAATTAAGTAAGAAGGCAGAACGTGCCCTCAAAGCCAAGGATCAAAAGCTTCTTGGTCAGCTCATGTCTCAAGCCCATAATCACCTTAAATCTTTAGGGGTGTCTTGTGATTTGTCGGATCTTCTAGTAGTAACTGCTCTGGAGCATGGTGCACTGGGAGCCAAGATGTCAGGCGGAGGACTTGGTGGCTGTATTATTGCCCTGACAAGTACTAAAGACCAAGCCCGAACGATTGCTAAAAAACTTCAAGAAAAAGGAGCCGTAAACACGTGGATAGAAAGCCTGTAAGCGTCAAATCGTACGCAAATATTGCTATTGTCAAATACTGGGGTAAGGCGGATGCGGAGCGTATGATTCCTTCAACCAGTAGTATCTCACTGACTTTGGAAAATATGTATACGGAAACCAAGTTATCTTTTCTGCCTGAGGATGCGACTGGTGATGTCATGTATATCGATGATGAGCTCCAAGGGGAAAAAGAAACAACCAAGGCCAGCAAGGTTTTAGATCTCTTCCGTACTAATCCAAACCAACATGTCAAGATTGAAACTTGGAACAACATGCCAACAGCAGCGGGTCTATCCTCAAGTTCCTCAGGACTTTCTGCCCTAGTTAAAGCAGCTAACGAGCTCTTCCAAGTCGGAAAAACGCAGTCTGAATTAGCTCAAATTGCCAAGTTTGCTTCAGGCTCATCATCACGTTCTTTCTTTGGACCATTGACAGCCTGGGACAAGGATAGTGGTGAGGTTTACCCGGTTGAAACAGACCTTAAATTGGCCATGATTATGCTGGTTTTGACAGATCAAAAGAAACCTGTATCAAGCCGGGACGGTATGAAATTGTGCACCGAAACATCGACCTCTTTCCCAGAGTGGATTAAACAGTCTGAGCAGGATTACAAGGATATGTTAGACTACCTCAAGGCTAATGATTTCCAAGCGGTGGGTGAGCTCACTGAAGCCAATGCCCTTCGTATGCACCAAACCACAAGCACGGCTAACCCACCATTTTCATATTTAACGGAAGCCTCATATCAGGCTATGGACGAGGTTAGGGCCCTCCGTGCCTCTGGTGAGCAGTGTTACTTTACTATGGATGCAGGACCAAATGTTAAGGTGCTCTGTCTGGAAGAAGACCTAGACCGCCTAGCAGACCACTTCAGTAAGGACTATCAGGTCATTGTTTCACGCACTAAGGAGTTGCCAGATGCCTAAGCAGTCGGTCAATCAGGTCACAGTAAAAACAGGTGGGAAACTCTACATTGCTGGAGAATACTCAGTCTTAACAGCTGGGCAGACAGCCCTAATCCAATTTATTCCTATTTTCATGTCAGCAGAGGTCAAGGAAGCACCAAGCACACAGCTGTCTTCAGATATGTTTGACTATAGTGTGGGCCGTGAGCCAGACGCAAATTACGCCCTCATTCAAGAGGCCTTGAATACTTTTGAGGCCTTTTGTGGTGAGAAGTTACCCGCTCTGGACCTTTCCATCACTGGAAAGTTGGAACGAGATGGGGTTAAATTTGGTATCGGTTCTTCGGGTTCTGTTGTGGTATTGACCCTCAAGGCCTTGGCAGCAGCCCTTCAGAAAGACTTATCCAAAGACATTCTCTTTAAGCTAGCTAGTTACACCCTCCTCAAGCAGGGAGATAATGGTTCTATGGGAGATTTAGCTTGTATCGTATACGAGGATTTGATTTCCTATCGTTCCTTTGACCGTGAAAAAATAGCAGAGCTTATAGACCAAATAACTCTAACAGAGCTTTTGGAAAAAGACTGGGGCTATCGTATCAGTCCTGTAGTGCCAGTTCTCAAAGCTCACTTTTTGGTGGGGTGGACCAAGCAAGCTGCTATTTCAAAAGATATGGTTAAAATGGCTAAATCTCGCATATCAAGCAAGTATTTAAGTGAAACAGAAGTTGCCGTCCAAGATGCCCTCAAGGCACTGGAAACAGGAAATAAGAATTTACTTAAGAGCAGCCTTCAAACTGTCAGTGACCAGTTGGAATCAGTTAGTCCAGATATTTATGTGGCCAAGCTGAAAAAACTCAAAGAAGCTGAGCAAGGCCTAGATGCCATTGCTAAGTCTTCTGGAGCAGGTGGTGGTGACTGTGGTATTGCCTTTGCCTTTGACCAAGCTAGCCGAGATAGCCTAGTTAATCGCTGGCAGCAGGAAGATATAGAGCTTTTGTATGAGGTTTAGGGGTCAGCTAAGTAGACATTATCACGCAAGAAAGTAAAGAAATAACCTATGACAAATCGTAAAGACGATCACATCCGTTATGCCCTTAAGTACCAGTCGCCCTACAATAGTTTTGACGATATGGAACTTATCCACAAGTCTCTACCGACTTATGATTTAGATCAGATTGACTTGTCCACACATTTTGCGGGACGAGATTGGAATTTTCCCTTTTATATCAATGCCATGACAGGTGGTTCTGCCAAGGGTGGGGCTGTCAATCGAAAACTAGCTGAGGTGGCCAGTCGAACAGGTATTCTCATGGTGACGGGTTCCTACAGTGCTGCTCTAAAGGGGGAAGCACCAGAATCCTTTGACTATCGCCAAGAGTTTCCAGACTTAGACCTAGCAACTAATATCGGTGTGGATAAGTCTGTGGACCTGGGCATTAAGACGGTGGAAGCTATGAACCCAGTCTTTTTACAGCTCCATGTTAATCTTATGCAGGAGCTTCTCATGCCTGAGGGAGAGCGTATTTTCCATACCTGGAAGGAAAATGTGGCGGCTTATGCACAGAAAATAGAGGTTCCTCTTGTGCTTAAGGAGGTCGGCTTTGGTATGGATGTGGAAACCATTCGTTACGCCATGTCTCAGGGCATCAAAACTGTGGATATCTCAGGTCGTGGTGGGACTAGCTTCGCCTATATTGAAAATAGTAGAGGCGGTAACCGAGATTACCTCAATGACTGGGGACAAAGCACCGTTCAGACCCTCTTGCAAGCCCAAGACCTTCGTGAAGCTGTGGAAATCCTAGCCTCAGGTGGCGTGCGAAACCCACTTGATATGGTCAAATGCTTGGTCCTTGGAGCAAAAGGCGTTGGCCTCTCGCGAACAGTTCTTGAATTGGTGGAACGTTACCCTGTGGATAAGGTTGTAGCTATCGTTAATGGCTGGAAGGACGACCTTCGTCTCATCATGTGTACCCTTGATTGTCGAACTGTTGATGAGCTCAAATCTGTGGATTACATCTTACATGGTAAGCTACAAGGGACTTATATCAAGCAAAGAAAGTAGGAAAGATCCAAGTGCTCTTTTTTAATTTTTAAAGATGATAAAACAATTTCTCTAGGCGATGATATTATGGAGACATCATTTTAACACCGGTCAAGGATAAATAATAACATTCTTGATTTGATTTGTTTCTAGCGAGCACTTAACGAGACTTTTCGCTGTGAGAAAAGTTCTAGAAATACAAGTATTTCTAGAACTCGGAATTTTTGAGAGTAAAACAGTTTGGGGAACTGTTTTAGCCTGAGCCTAGAAATTAAAAAGTGAAGGGGCTCAAAAATTAGTCATGGAGCTTCGAAGAAGTTCGCTGACGTCCCTACTCACTTAAGGAAAGTCTAAAAAAATCCATTTTACAAAAGAATATCTTACAAAAAAGAGCGGAAGCTCTTTTTTTATTACCCACTCAAGCAAAAAAGTAACTTTTCCCCTTGACAAGTTACCGCCTTAGGAGTATTATTTTCAGTGAAATACGGTAGGTGAGGCTACCACAAGGATACGGATGACTACCGCAAAGCAGTGGAGACACTACTCGTTGGTCAACAGTCCTGATCGCCAAGGTCAAGACTAAGCTCATTTCATCGCCTTGCGGAGCTAAAGCTTGAACGGTCCATTTTTTGACAGAATCTATTAAAAAATCAACCTCGAGTTTATAGAGTCTTACCTGTATATGGGTAGGACTCTTTTCTTTTGTCTGAGGTCCACCCACTATGTAAAAAAATGAAAGGAGAAACCTATGAGACTAATCGACGATCACCCCGAACCGTACCTAACCAGTCAATCGCTGATTAGTGTCTTAGGGACTCCATAAGTGATTGGCTCCTGATTAAATAAGGAGATTCCAATGTCAACAAATAAAGAAAGACTTATTGCTGCTCTTCAAGAGCCACTTGAAACAACCCTTACTCGCTACAAGACTCATTTGGATGGCTTGAAGGAAGACCAAGTAGAAGAAAACCGTGACCTTTATGGGGAAAATGTCATAACTAAAGGACAAGAGGATTCTATCATCAAAAAGATTTATGAATCTATCATCAATCCCTTTACTGTTATTCTCTTAGTCATTGCTCTGGTTTCCTTTATCACCAATGTCTGGCTTGCTAAACCGGGTGAAGAAGACCCAACGACTTCTATCATCATTGTCACTCTAGTTTTGATATCTGGTGGTATCCGTTTTATTCAAGAACTTCGTAGCGACAAGGCTGCCAGTAATTTGTCTCGCATGATTGTCAATACAGCAACAATACTTCGAGATGGCAGTGAGCAAGAAATCCCAATTGATGAAATTGTGGTTGGAGATGTGGTCAAACTAAGTGCGGGAGATATGATTCCGGCTGATGTGGTCTTACTAGATTCTCGTGATTTCTTTGTTCAACAGTCTGGCTTGACAGGTGAAAGCGATGCTGTGGAAAAAGCTTGTCTGGCTAAAGCAGATGGTCAAAATCTAGAGAGCCTGCTTGAAAGTGAGAGCCTTGCTTTCATGGGAACTAATGTTATCTCTGGTCGTGCAACTGCCTTGGTTTTAGTTGTTGGTGATGAAACCATGATGGGAGCAATTGAGCAGACCATCAATACTTATGACGAACCAACTTCATTTGAACGTGAGATGAATTCCATTTCTTGGCTCTTGATTCGACTCATGTTAGTTATGGTTCCTGTTGTTTTTGTGATTAACGGTTTAACAGATGGGGACTGGCTTGAAGCCGGCGTCTTTGCCCTTAGTGTGGGAGTCGGTTTGACCCCAGAAATGTTGCCGATGATTATCACAGCCAGTCTTGCCAAGGGTTCTATTATTATGGCCAAGGAAAAGGTGGTCATCAAAAAACTTAATGCTATTCAAGACCTAGGGGCTATCGACATCCTTTGTACGGATAAGACAGGAACCCTGACTCAGGATGAAATCGTTCTTGAGTACCCTCTTGATATCCATGGTGACCTTGACCTATCAGTACTTCGGAGAGCCTATCTTAATTCTTATTTCCAAACTGGCTTAAAAAATCTTATGGACCGTGCCATTATTAGCCGAACTGAAAGAGAAGCTAAGAAACATGACATCGTTCGTGACCTTGACCAGACCTTCCACAAGATTGATGAGCTACCTTTTGATTTTGAACGTCGTCGCATGAGTGTCATTGTTCAAGACACTGATGGATTTGTTAGCATGGTGACAAAAGGTGCCCTTGAAGAAATGCTCTCTGTTTCTAACTATGTGGAATACAAGGGAGACATTATCCCATTGACTGACGATGTTCGTGAGGAAGTCCTTGCGGAAGTTGCACAGTTGAATGAACAAGGTTTGCGTGTTCTCGGTGTTAGCTACAAATCACAGCTTAATGAAAATGACGTCTTTAGTGTCGAAGATGAAAGTGATATGATTTTGACGGGATATCTTGCCTTCCTTGACCCACCAAAACCATCAGCAGCACCTGCTATCAAGGCTTTGGCGGAATATGGTGTGACCACAAAAATTTTGACTGGAGACAATGATAAGGTGACACAGGCTGTCTGTGAAAAAGTTGGTCTAGATGTGACGCACATTCTACTTGGAAGTGATCTTGATACCATGTCAGATCAAGATTTGGCTAAGGCTGTGGAAACGACAACAGTCTTTGCTAAGTTATCCCCAGACCAAAAGGCACGAATTATCCTAAGCCTTAAGGAAAATGGGCATAAGGTAGGCTATATGGGTGATGGTATCAACGATGCCCCATCCATGAAGGTGTCAGATGTGGGGATTTCTGTGGATACAGCTGTTGATATCGCCAAAGAAACTGCAGATGTTATCTTGCTTGATAAGGATTTAATGGTCTTGGAAAAAGGTTTGGTTGAAGGACGGAAGGTCTATGCTAATATGACCAAATATATCAAGATGACCGTTTCTTCAAATTTCGGGAATATCTTTTCTCTCCTCTTTGCCAGCATTTTCTTACCATTCCTACCAATGGCACCTGTGCATTTGATTGTCCTAAATCTTGTCTATGATATCTCTTGTATCGCCCTTCCATTTGACAATGTGGACAAGGAATTTCTTAAAGAGCCACATATCTGGGAAGCCAAATCAATCATGCGTTTCATGGCTTGGATAGGACCTATTTCGTCCGTATTTGATATTTTGACATATATCTTGCTCTATTTCATCATTGTGCCAATGATTTTGGGGCATGGCTATGTTCATGGTTCACCAGAAGCAGCAGCCTTTATCATTATTTTCCAAACAGGTTGGTTTATCGAATCTATGTGGTCTCAAACCATGGTTATCCACATGTTACGTTCACCAAAACTACCATTTATTCAAAGTCACCCAGCACTATCAGTTGTTGTGACAACCTTATTTGCTGCTTTCTTTGTGACTTCTCTTCCATACAGTCCATTGGCTAGTCTCTTAAAACTCAGCCATCTAAACGGTCTCTATTTCATTCTCTTGTTTATCATCATTACTTTGTATATGCTTAGTGTTACCTTTGTGAAGCATATCTATATTAAGAAATACAAAGAATGGTTATAGGATAACTATTCTTAGAAAAAGAGCGTCAGCTCTTTTTTCATTACCTTTCATTCTGCCAAAACCTTTTCATTTATGGTATAATAGGGCGATTATAGATAATCAGAGGCCCTAAAAAACGTCTGTTATGAGGACATCTTTTCTAAGAAATGAGAGACTATGTTTTCAAGGCCCCTTTCTTTCGTAGGCTATCCCAGTGGGAGGTTGAGGTCCTGAGATTTGGGGCTCAAGGCTAAGACCGCCTCGAAGGAAACCATCACAAATAAATCTTAAGAAGGAAAAAGAAAATGAGTAATTACGCTATTATCCTTGCTGCGGGTAAAGGAACTCGCATGAAATCAGATCTTCCAAAAGTATTGCACAAGGTTTCAGGCATCACTATGCTTGAGCATGTCTTCCGTGCAGTTTCAGCTATCGAACCAGCTAAAAACGTTACTGTTATTGGTCACAAGGCTGAGCTTGTTCGTGAGGTTTTGGACGGTCAATCTGCCTTCACTATGCAAACTGAGCAGTTGGGGACTGGTCACGCAGTAATGATGGCTGAAGAAGAGTTGGCTGGACTTGAAGGGCAAACGCTTGTTATCGCCGGTGACACGCCTTTGATTACCGGTGAAAGCCTTAAAAACCTTATTGATTTCCATGTTAATCACAAAAATGTTGCCACTATCTTGACTGCAACTGCGGACAATCCGTTTGGTTATGGTCGTATTATCCGTAACGAAAATGGCGAAGTGACTAAGATTGTTGAGCAAAAAGATGCCAACGAATTCGAACAACAGGTCAAAGAAATCAATACAGGGACTTATGTCTTTGACAATAAACGTCTCTTCGAAGCACTTAAAAATATCAACACTAACAACGCTCAAGGGGAATACTATTTGACTGATGTTATTTCTATTTTCCGTGAGAATGGTGAAAAAGTAGGTGCCTTCACTCTTCGTGACTTTGAAGAAAGTCTCGGGGTTAACGACCGTGTTGCCTTGGCTACGGCAGAAGATGTTATGCGTCGTCGCATCAACCAAGCTCACATGGTTAATGGTGTTACTTTCCAAAATCCAAACGCTACTTATATCGATGTGGATGTGGAAATTGAGCCAGACGTTGTCATTGAAGCCAATGTTACGCTTAAAGGGCAAACTAAAGTCGGTGCAGAGTCAGTGCTTACCAATGGGACTTATATTGTTGATTCAACTATCGGTGCCAATACTGTTATCACTAACTCTATGATTGAGCACTCAGTGGTTGAAGAAGGTGTTACTGTTGGTCCATTTGCCCATGTTCGTCCGGATTCAATTCTCAAAGAAGGCGTTCATATCGGTAACTTCGTCGAGGTTAAGGGTTCTACCATCGGTGAAAATACTAAGGCTGGTCACTTGACCTACATTGGTAATGCGGAAGTTGGTTCTGACGTTAACTTTGGTGCTGGAACAATTACCGTTAACTATGATGGTCAACATAAATTCAAGACCCAAATTGCTAACAACGTCTTTATCGGAAGCAATTCAACCTTGATTGCACCGCTTGAAATTGGGGATAACGCCCTCACAGCAGCTGGTTCAACTATTACAGATGATGTGCCAGCGGACAGCGTAGCCATTGGACGTGGCCGTCAGGTCAATAAAGAAGGCTATGCCATTAAGAAACCTCACCACCCAAGCCAACATAAGTAGGCTTAAGCCTATCTAAGTCTTACTTCTATTGGAGAGATGATTTAGATTGGGGTCATAGATTAAAGGAGTCAAGTCATGGAGTTTGAAGAAAAAACACTTAAACGTGAGTCAAAATTTAAGGGACATATTTTTGAAGTTGCAGTAGACGAAGTCCTCTTGCCAGACGGTAAGACAGCTGGTCGTGAACTCATCTTTCACAAGGGAGCAGTAGCTGTTTTAGCGGTTACCCCAGAAGGAAAAATCATCATCGTCAAGCAATACCGCAAGGCTATTGAGGCAGTTTCTTACGAGATTCCTGCGGGTAAACTGGAAGTCGGTGAAGCTGGTGAAGAGATGGCTGCAGCAGCGCGTGAACTTGAAGAGGAGACTCAGTATAAGGGTGAACTTAAATTGATTCATGAGTTTTACACAGCCATTGGTTTCTGTAATGAAAAAATCAAGCTCTATGTGGCTACAAACCTCAAGCCTGTTGAAAATCCACGCCCACTTGACGAAGATGAGTTTCTTGAAATCTATGAGTTGACTTATGCGGAATGTATGGAACTCGTAGCTTCAGGTGCAATTCAAGATGCTAAAACCATCATCGCTCTCCAATACTATGCACTTCATTTTGGAGGAAAATAAGTTATGAGTAAGCCACTTTTGACTGACGATGTCATTGAGCAGGCTAAGCGTGGGGAAATCGATTTAGAGGAACATCCTTATTATGAGGACTATGATCAAGAGTTCTATGATGAGGACTATGAAGCTAATTATCAGCCCTCTGCTTACAAGAGCCGTCGGATTGAGAATGCTAAACGCAATCAATTCCAACACAAGCTTAATCGCATCCTCTTTTGGGTTGTCGTCCTCTTGATTATTCTCTTCATTGCTGTCTTTTATTTCTAATAAGTCTATGAGTCAGATAGCTCTGTCTACTGATTCAGACAAGATTACAAGCTGAAAAGGAACTATATGAAAATTGGAATTATCGCTGCCATGGAGCAGGAGTTAGTGCTTCTAGTGGAGCAATTGGAAAATAAGGTTGAAGAAACTGTTCTTGGCAATACCTACTACACAGGACGCTTGGGAAAACACGACGTCGTTTTGGTGCAATCAGGTGTTGGTAAGGTTATGTCAGCCATGTCTGTGGCTGTTTTGGCAGACCACTTTGGCGTTGATGCCCTCATTAACACTGGTTCTGCAGGAGCAGTAGCACCTGGACTTAAAATTGGAGATGTCGTTGTGGCATCAAAATTGGCCTATCACGATGTTGACTTGACAGCATTTGGCTATGACTATGGGCAAATGTCTATGCAACCACTCTACTTTGAAAGTGACCCTAGCTTTGTAGAGACTTTTGAAAAGGTTTTGGCTCAAGCCTCTATCGACTCTAAAATTGGTCTTATTGCGACTGGTGATAGCTTCATTGCAGGTCAAGACAAGATTGATATTATTAAGGGGCATTTTCCAGAAGTCTTGGCTGTAGAGATGGAGGGAGCAGCAATTGCTCAAGCTGCACACAGTGTCAAGAAATCTTTCATCGTTGTTCGTGCTATGAGTGATACAGCAGCCCATGACGCTAATATTACTTTTGACGAATTCATTATTCAGGCGGGGAAACAATCAGCTGCTATCTTAGTGGAGTTTCTCAAAGAGCTTGCCTAAAATACTTTAAATGAGTGTTTATGCTCATTTTCTTAATAAATTTAAAGACGACTGTTATTCCTTTAAGAATGGCAGTTTTTTTCTGCTTTTAAATAAGAAAACCTTCTCATTTTTTAAAGAAAAAATCTGAATTTTAGCATTTTTCAGACGGAAATTTAATTAAAATTATGTCAATAAAATGAGAAAGAAAAACAATATTAAAAGAGAGACTCCGAAAGAAAGCTTATAATATAAGGGTTTGAAAATTTCACTATCTATTGATATCTTAGAAAGCTTTACAAAACCTCCAAAGGGGTAAATAATTATCTTGCAAAGTTCTGAAAATAGTGTATAATTCAGAATGAAAAGGGTTGCAAAAATGTTAAGATTTGTAAAAATGGGAGGATAGAATCATGAATAACCGATTCGGTGATTCGAGGCAGCGTTTCTCAATCCGTAAGTTTACGGTGGGCGTTGCTTCGGTCTTACTTTCGTCTGCAGTTTTTGGTGTAAGTACCGCCAAAGCAGATCAAGCTGAAGAGCCTAAAGGCCAACCAGCGACGAGTGTACTTGAGGAAGCCAGTGAGTCTGATGGTGGGGGCCAAAGGACAAGCACTAGTGCCTCAAGTCAAGAAGTGACAGCTGAACCTACCGTTCAAGCAGAAAGTACCAGTGCTATCTTAGTAACTGCTGTTTCTAGTGAAGTTGCGCTTCAAGAGCAAACGGTTGCAAGCTCTGAGCAAACAAGTTCATCACAAGATAAGACTAGTGAGGGGCTCAGTGAGAAACCTGTTACAGTCAATGAAACACGAGAAGCTAGCGCTAGCGACCTCGCTGCAGCAAACAATACGAGTTCCGCTTCGTCTGATAATTTCGGACTTAAGGTTACCAACCTAAGTCGTCCGATCCCAGCGGATGTCAAGGTGACAAAGACAGGAACTGAAATCACTGTTCAAAATCCTGATGTGGAAATAGAATTTCCGAACGGAAATAGTAAGTACGCTACTAGCAAGGTTGTCTACCACAATATTCCTTTCCCTGATGATATGACTATCAATGAAGGGGATCAGGTCATTTTTAATTTGCCTGAGCAGTTGCGTTTCCGTACTAGCTACGATATCAATGTCTATAATCCAGACAATCAAATTGTAGGTCTGGCTCAAATTGATCCTGAGAAGAATCGTGTCACAACGACCTTTAATAACTATTTCCAAACACATCCCAACAATAAGCTCATGAGTTTGGAGTTGGATACCCTTTATTCTGAAGAAGTAGATGAAGGGGAACATCTCACTCTTGATTTTGAGGGACGTATCATTCATGTTTCAGTGGGTAAAGTGCAGTCACCTCCTCCAGGTCAAGAGGTTATTTCTAAGTGGGGTAGTCAAGACAAGAATGATCCTACGCTTTTGAATTGGCAGATGCGTCTTAACTACTCACGTCGTGTTCTTAACAACTTGAGATTGATTGACACTTGGTCTGACAATCAACGATTTGTGGACGGTTCTTTGCAACTCCGCTACATTGATTCGGCAGATCCTTGGATTGACAAGGGATCAGCTATGGACCTGATTAAGAGTTTCTCTTATGACGACACCCATTTTGAGCTTAAACTTAATCAGTTAGACCGCATGGTTTATGTTTGGTATCAAACCCGTTTGACACAACCTGTTGAAGAAGCAACCAACCCTGTCAACCGCATTAAGCTTCATGCCGATGTTGTTTCTGATTCTTACAAGTCAACCATTCGCTTGGTTGGAGGTCGTGGAGATGCCATCGGGGATAACCTCGCTCATTTCAATCTTGAACTTGAGAAGGAATTGACCGGTAGAGACCTCAAAGATAAAGAGTTTACATTCAAACTCCTTGATGTGACTGATGGTGCCAATCCTGTTGAGTTAGGGGAAACCACTAATGATGCCAAGGGTAAAATTGTCTTTTCAGATCTCTCACTTAGCAAGCCAGGCGTCTATCATTATCGTGTGACTGAAGTTCCAGGAAATGACGAAGATGTGGTATACGACAAACTCGAAGCCAATATCACTATTCAGGTTGTTCGTGAAACTGTAGATAACCAAGTTAAATTGGTTGCCAAGGTTGTCTATCCAGAAGACGTTATCTTTAACAATAAATTAGTAACACCAGCCAAGGCCAAAATTGCATTTGGTAAGGAATTGACCAAGGCAGGCGTTAAACAAGATCTAAAAGCAGATCAATTCCAATTTGTCCTTAAAGACCGTTTTGGAAAAGTCCTTGAGACTGTTGGAAATACAGCTGACGGTCAGGTTGCCTTTAGTGAGTTGACCTTTAACAAGGTTGGTACCTACAACTACACTGTTGAAGAACTTGCAGGTAAGGATGATGCAATTGTTTATGACAGCATGAAAGCTGCTGTTTCTATCACGGTAACACGTGATGGCGACGCCCTTGTTTCAACCGTGGTTAATCCTAAAGACACTATCTTTAACAATAAGTTTGTGACTCCAGCTAAAGCCGCTATTCAGTTCAGTAAGGAATTGACTAAGGCAGGTGTCAACCAAACTTTGACTGCTAATGAGTTCCAATTTGTTCTCAAAGATAGTGCCGGTCATATTGTCGAAACAGTTGGTAATACAGCTGATGGTCGTGTTGCCTTTAGTGAACTTCACTTTGATAAGGCAGGAACTTACACTTATACTGTTGAAGAAGTTAAGGGAACTAACGAAGATATCATCTATGATGGTATGAAAGCGACTGTCTGGATTACAGTGACACGAGATGGTGATGCTTTGGTATCAACAGTCGCTAATCCAAAAGATACTGTTTTCAATAACTATGTGAAAGACGTGCAACCAGCTAAGGCCAAATTCGAATTGACCAAGGTTCTTACAGGTCGCAACCTCAAAGATGGTGAGTTCAGTTTCGTCCTCAAGGACGACAAGGGTAATGTTATCCAAACAGTGACCAATAATGCACAAGGAAACATTAGTTTTGAAAATATTGTCTACGACAAACCAGGTGTTTACTACTACACTGTTGAAGAAGTCAAGGGCAATGAAGCTGACGTGGTTTATGATAACATGGTGGCTAAGTTCCAGGTGACCGTTACTAAGACTGTAGGTGAAAAGGAAAATCTGCTTGTAGCAGCTGTCCTTCTTCCTTTGGATACAGAATTTAACAATAGTTACATTCCTCCAAAACCTCCTACACCGCCAACACCACCGACACCACCAAGTGTCCCACCTAAACCACCAGTGGTTCCGCCAACACCACCAACTCCGCCTACTCCACCGGTGACTCCAAAACCAGCTAAGCCAGTTCAATCCTCTGAGAAATCAGGACCTCAACTTCCAGAGACTGGTCAAGCTAACGATACTGCCTTGCTTGCCCTTGGTGTGGCAGCAGAAGTGGCAGCAGTCATGGGTGTAGCATATAGCCATCGTCGCCGTAAAGACGTTTAAGATGATGACCTAAAAGATCGAGTATTCTCGATCTTTTTTAGTATTTGGCCACCCATCTCATTAAATGAGAAATCAAGATAAAGCCAACTGCAAGATGAAATTTCTACTAAATTAAGCTATAATGAAGAGTATGAAAGTTCTACTTTATCTTGAAGGAAAATCGGTTCTTGAAAAATCAGGAATCGGACGGGCTCTCCACCATCAGATGCATGCCTTGGACTTGGCGGGGATTCCCTATACAACGGACATCTTGGGTGATTACGATGTCGTTCATATTAATACTTATGGGCCACGCAGCTTGATGTTGTTGCATGCTGCAAAACGCCGTGGCAAGAAGGTCATCATGCATGGTCATTCGACACGTGAGGACTTTGAGAATTCATTCATCGGTTCTAACCTTTTGGCCCCACTTTTTGGAAAATATTTGGCCCACATGTACCAAAAGGCCGATTACGTGATTACGCCATCTGAGTATTCCAAAAAATTGATTCAGTCTTACGGAGTTACCACACCAATCATTGCTGTTTCAAATGGGATTGATTTGAAAAAATACGGTAAGGATCCACGTAAGGAAGAAGTTTTCCGAGACTACTTTGGTATCGAGGAAGGACAGCCAGTGGTTATTTGTGCGGGGCTTTATTTCCAACGCAAGGGAATTGAAGACTTCGTCAAGGTGGCCGAAAAGATGCCTCATGTTCGTTTTATTTGGTTAGGTAGCATCAGCAAATGGTTGATTCCTAAGAAGATTCGAGACATTGTCAATGGTAAGCATCCTGATAATGTCAGCTTCCCAGGTTATTTCAAGGGAGCCGTCTTCCAGGGGGCTATGAGTGGTGCTAATGCCTTCTTTTTCCCATCTTACGAGGAAACTGAAGGGATTGTGGTGCTAGAAGCCTTTGCTAGTCACCAGCATGTAGTTTTGCGTGATATTCCTGTTTATGAAGGTTGGGTTGATGACAAGTCGGCCTCATTTGGGCACAACGTGGACGAATTTGTAGTAGCCTTGCAAGATATTATCGATGGTAAAGTGGACAAACGTGAAGAAGGCTATAAGGTTGCAGAAAGTCGCTCGATTGATGATGTCGCCCAAAAGCTTGTTGAAGCCTACAAAGAAGTATTGGAGATTTAAATGCGTATCGGATTGTTTACAGATACCTATTTTCCACAGGTATCAGGTGTTGCGACCAGTATTCGCACGCTGAAGACGCAGTTGGAAAAAATGGGACATACAGTCTTTATCTTTACCACCACTGATAGAGATGTTGACCGCTATGAAGACTGGCAGATTGTCCGTATTCCGAGTGTGCCTTTCTTTGCTTTTAAGGATCGCCGTGTAGCTTATCGTGGCTTTTCCAAGGCACTAGAGATTGCTAAACAATATAAGCTTGATATTATTCATACGCAGACAGAGTTTTCATTAGGTCTGCTAGGGATTGCCATTGCACGCGAACTTAGGATTCCTGTTGTGCATACCTACCATACTCAGTATGAAGACTATGTCCGCTATATTGCCAAAGGTATGGTTATCCGTCCAAGTATGGTTAAGTACATTGTTCGTGGCTTTATGAGCGATTTAGATGGAGTCATCTGTCCGAGTGAGATTGTTTATGACCTTTTGCTCAAGTACAAGGTTGCAGCTGAAAAACGTGTCATTCCAACTGGAATTGAACTTGAAAAGTTCCAACGTCCAGAGATTACTGAAGATGATGTGACGGACTTGAGAACTAAGCTTGGTATCGCCTCTGATGAGACTATGTTGTTGAGCCTTTCTCGTGTGTCCTATGAGAAAAACATCCAGGCTGTACTGGCTGCTCTCCCTTCTGTTTTGGAGGAAGACGACAAGGTGCGTTTGGTTGTGGCTGGTGACGGTCCTTACCTACCAGATCTTAAGTCTCAAGCCAAAAAACTTGGTATTCAGGACAAGGTGGTTTTCACTGGTATGATTGCGCCTAGTGAGACAGCACTTTATTATAAGTCTGCTGATTTCTTCATTTCGGCATCAACCAGTGAGACTCAGGGCTTGACCTATCTGGAAGCCTTGGCTAGCGGTACCCCTATCATTGCCCACGGAAATCCTTATTTGGATAATGTGATTACAGACCAGATGTTTGGAACGCTCTATTATCATGATAATGATTTAGCCGGGGCCATTTTGGAAGCTGCCATTGCAACACCAGAAAAAGACGAAACTAAGTGGGCTGACAAGCTTTATGAAATTTCTGCGGAAAACTTCGGAAAACGTGTCTATGAGTATTACTTGGACCTTACGATTTCTAAGGATTTCCACAATGACTTGAATGGTGAAGACAGTACCATGAAACGCTTGACGCGTATGGTAACTTATTTGCCGACTAAGGCTATTACCTTGCCTGTTAATGGCTCTGTTCGTATCCTTAAAGGATCAGCCAAACAGGTCAAGAAAATCAGAAATATCACGAAACTTTTGGATTAGGAAAGCTACCAGATTTTCCTAGTCAGATAAAATCTTAGAATTGATTAATAAAAGAGATAATTAGCTTGAAAAATTACAGTTTCATGCTATAATAACGCATAGAGACATATCAGTCATGGGAAATCTTTCAGAGAGCGTGTGGTGCTGGAAATCACGCAGAGGACATGATTGGGACTACTCGATTAACTTTTTATGCAAACATAAAACGGTGGCCACGTTAGAGCCAATCAGAGGTGTAGGACAGACTCGTTTTTTGTCGTACATGAACTAAGGTGGAACCACGTTGCGACGTCCTTTTTAGGATGTCGCTTTTTGTATTGTTTGGTATGCTTTACAATTTTTAGAATGTCTAGTTTAGATAGAAAAGCTTTACTTTGTGACTGAATATTTTCTCTTTGATTACTAAAAGGATTGTTTAGAACGGGGTGACACTATCTTTTTAGTTGAGGGAGAATTTTATGGGGTTCAAATATGAAGCTATCAAGGCCTACCTGATTGACCACGGTGTGGATGCTAGTCTTGCTGAGACCATGCACGCTATCTATGCTACTAGGAGAATCGGTAGGTCAACTTTTGAGTATTTCCTAATTGTTTTTACAGAAACAGAGGTTTTGATTATTTCTCTTACTCTTTTAGGAAAATTAGGAGATATTATCGCCAAATTTCCTGAAGAGACGATTAAGTCTTATCAGTTTAAAAAACGCTTGTTTATTGGTTATAAACTTCGCATTTTTCTAAATGATGGCAGGGAGCTAGACTTTAATGTCAACAAGATATTGATTGGAGCGGGTTGGCATAAGACGGAATTGCAAAGCATCCTAGAAACAAACTATTACAACAAAAACATTAAATAGAAAGGAAGAAGGGGCTCATCCTTTAGAGCTCTGACATCTTAATTATGATTAACATTACTTTCCCAGATGGCGCTGTTCGTGAATTCGAATCTGGCGTTACAACTTTTGAAATTGCACAATCTATCAGCAACTCTTTGGCTAAGAAAGCACTTGCTGGTAAATTTAACGGTAAATTGATTGACACAACTCGTGCGATCACTGAAGATGGAAGCATCGAAATCGTGACACCTGATCACGAAGATGCCCTTCCAATCTTGCGTCACTCAGCGGCTCACTTGTTTGCCCAAGCAGCTCGTCGCCTTTTCCCAGATATTCATTTGGGTGTTGGTCCAGCGATCGAAGATGGTTTCTACTACGATACAGACAATGAAGCTGGTCAAATTTCTAACGAAGACCTTCCTCGTATCGAAGAAGAAATGAAGAAAATCGTTAAGGAAAACTTCCCATCAATCCGTGAAGAAGTGACTAAAGACGAAGCGCGTGAAATCTTCAAAAATGACCCATATAAATTGGAATTGATTGAAGAACACTCAGAAGACGAAGGTGGTTTGACTATTTACCGTCAAGGTGAGTATGTTGACCTTTGCCGTGGCCCACACGTGCCATCAACTGGTCGTATCCAAGTCTTCCACCTTTTGAATGTTGCAGGTGCTTACTGGCGTGGAAATAGCGACAATGCTATGATGCAACGTATCTACGGTACAGCTTGGTTCGATAAAAAAGATCTCAAGGCTTACCTTAAACGCCTTGAAGAAGCTAAAGAACGCGACCACCGTAAACTTGGTAAAGAACTTGATTTGTTCATGATTTCTCAAGAGGTTGGTCAAGGTCTTCCATTCTGGTTGCCAAACGGTGCGACAATCCGTCGTGTCTTGGAACGCTACATCGTGGACAAGGAAGTAGCAGCAGGCTACCAACACGTCTACACTCCACCAATTGCCTCAGTTGAGCTATACAAGACTTCAGGTCACTGGGATCACTACCGTGAAGATATGTTCCCAACAATGGATATGGGAGATGGTGAAGCCTTTGTTCTTCGTCCAATGAACTGTCCTCACCACATCGAAGTTTACAAACACCATGTGCATTCTTACCGCGAATTGCCTATCCGTATCGCTGAAATTGGTATGATGCACCGTTATGAAAAATCAGGTGCCCTTACAGGACTTCAACGTGTGCGTGAAATGTCACTTAATGACGGTCATACTTTCGTAACACCTGAACAAATCAAAGATGAGTTCCAACGTACGCTTCAATTGATTATCGACGTTTACGAAGATTTCAACTTGACTGACTATCGTTTCCGTTTGTCATACCGCGACCCTAAAGATACTCACAAATACTTTGACAATGATGAAATGTGGGAAAATGCTCAAAGCATGTTGAAATCAGCCATGGATGACATGGAACTCGACTACTTTGAAGCAGAAGGTGAAGCTGCCTTCTACGGTCCAAAACTTGATATCCAAGTGAAGACTGCCCTTGGTAATGAAGAAACACTTTCTACTATCCAATTGGACTTCTTGCTTCCAGAACGCTTTGACCTTAAATACATCGGAGCTGATGGGGAAGAACACCGTCCAGTTATGATTCACCGTGGGGTTATCTCAACAATGGAACGCTTTACAGCTATCCTTATTGAAAACTATAAAGGAGCCTTCCCAACTTGGTTGGCACCTCAACAAGTAACTGTTATCCCAGTTTCAAACGAAGCCCACACAGATTACGCTTGGGAAGTTGCTAAACAACTTCGTGACCGTGGTATCCGTGTTGAAGTGGATGAACGTAACGAGAAAATGCAATACAAGATTCGTGCGTCTCAAACACAAAAAATCCCTTATCAATTGATTGTTGGTGATAAGGAAATGGAAGACGGAACTGTTAACGTTCGTCGTTATGGACAAAAACAAACACATACAGAAGCTGTGTCAGAATTTGTAGAAAATATCCTTGCTGATATCGCTCGCAAATCACGCCCAGATGCCGAATAAAAAAAGGGTCGGTTAGCTAAGCTAACTGACTTTTTAGTAGGATAAACCATGCATGTTTTTATGAAAAGACTTTTATTTCTGATGGGAGCAGTTCTAGTCTTGTTACTGGCTAGCTTTATCTATCATAGATTGGACTTACAAAGAGAGAAGGCTTCTCTCAACCCTATGGGGCAAATGGTGTCTGTGAATGGCCATGACATGAGCGTCTTTGTGAAGGGAAATGGTCCACAAACCTTAGTTTTTCTATCTGGTGCTGGAACGGCCTCTCCCATTCTAGATTTTAAAGACTTGTATGATGGGCTTTCTAAGCAGTATAAGATAGTCGTTGTAGAGAGAGCTGGCTATGGTTATAGTGAGGACACATCTAAGTCCAGAGAGGTGTCTGAGGTTCTTTCTGAGACACGTCAAGCCCTAGCCAAGGCACAAGTATCAGGTCCTTATATTATTCTTTCTCATTCGATGGCTTCCTTAGAAACGCTTTTGTGGCAAGAAAAATATCCAAGTGAAATACAGGCAGTCATCGGCTTAGATTGGGCTCTACCAGAGAGTTATTCGCAATTGAGAATGCATTCCCAGATTTTACGTATGGCTCGTTTGGGAAGTCAATTAGGTCTTTTAAGGTATATACCGAGTCGCTTATATGTGCCTAATGAAAATCTAAGTAGCAGTGATCGACGCCTCTATCAACGAATAGCTTATCGTCAAATACTGTCACAAGCTATGTTAAATGAAAGCCTATCTGTTAAGAAAAATGCTAAAAAGGTTGCCTCTAGCATTGATTCGCAAATCCCAACCTTACTAATGGTATCGAATGGTGGGGGTACTGGTTTTAGCCAGAAGGACTGGCGGCATTATGCGACTAGCTTTGCAAAGGACCAGAAAAATATCGAAGTGACTTTTTATGATTCTCCGCATTATCTTTATCACTATCCGACCAAAGAGGTAGCAGCAAAGATAGAGGAGTTCATCAAAAAGACGACTGATTAAATTTACATATATTATCGAGGAGAGATGTGATGCTCATTGGTTCAAAAGCCTTTCGACACTTATGGGAGGACTGGAAAAGGGACTGCCAACCATTGCAAGTACTAAAGCTATTGTTAGCTTATATAGGGATGCCAGAGGATTTATCGGGAGAGCTTGAAGAAACCCAACACCTTTTATCTTATTTTGATCCTGACTTGGCACCGCATGATTCCTTATGGAAGGATGTCGTTAAATTGGTAGACCTGGCTTTTCCTGGTGATAGTTTGTCTAAGAATGCCTCTATTGAGAGACAAATCCATCAGCTACGTTACCTGATTTCTAGTCAACAGGCACAGTATGTGCGAACGCATTATAAAAAGCCAGGGATGACAGATAAAGAAGCTTTGGCTGTCTATCTGAGATGGAAGCCTTTCACCATGTTTGATCAGGGACGTTTGCACCAAAAGATTTCTATCTGTGGTGGCAAGGCGGTTTATCCTGATGGGATTCCAAGTGTTAATCTAAAAATTCTTCTCTATAATCGGATCGAGTTTATTTTGGATAGTCAGGGAAATTTTCTCAATGAGGTCGATGCGGAGCAGGTGACAGAAAGTGGAGTGGTTAATGGTGCTAGTTTTAACTATGGTAATCTCAAACGCCACTGGCAACTGGATGTGGAGCCGGTCCAACCACATGACCCTGATTTTCGTAATCGGATGACTAGGGGCTATCGTTCACCCAACAAATTGAAAAAACGTTGGGGACAGCAAGTACCTGAACAGTTTGATAAATCTTTCTACAATCCAAAAGGCATCTATGCCCAGTCTCATAGGTCTTTGGCAAATGATGTCAAACGCCAAGCCAGACTTTTTCTTGCCCTGGTTTATGGCTTTAAACCGGTTCAAAAAAAGCAATCAAAGGAGGTTCATATGTCTAAACAACCACAAAACAATAAAGGAACAGCAGTTCTAGGATCACTAGTATTTATGGCCTTATACGCCCTAGGTATTTGGCACAATGCTGTCCGAGGAAATATTCCTTTCCTTATTCTTTGGAGTGTTTTACTCCTAGTTAACGTCAGCTATTTGATTTTCCGCTTGAGAAAATAAAAAAAGAAAGTGATATGGACCTAAATGGTAAGAATTTAGATCTGTATCACTTTTTGTATATTCAATTACAGCTTACCACTTGCTTTCTTCTGGGATAATAATCCAGCAAATGATGTAGAAAAGAAAACCTGTTCCAAATAAGAAGATCGCTGCAGCCCAAATAAGGCGAATAATGACAGGGTCAATGTCAAGATATTTAGCGATACCAGAACAAACACCGGCAATAATTTTGTTGTTTGGATCTCTTCTGAGTTCTTTTTTCATATGATTTACCTCCGTACTTCCTTATTATACCATAACACCTTGATGTCTTTGACTTTAAGGAAGCATGAAATAGACGATACCCATATATTGA
This sequence comes from Streptococcus sp. 27098_8_74, assembly GCF_041431705.1. Classification (NCBI taxonomy): domain Bacteria; kingdom Bacillati; phylum Bacillota; class Bacilli; order Lactobacillales; family Streptococcaceae; genus Streptococcus; species Streptococcus sp. 27098_8_74. The sequence continues at coordinate 33,582 of NZ_JAPVYF010000008.1, read as the reverse complement.
AGAGCTGAAGCCAACATGATGAAGAGGTGCCAAATCATATGGAAGTACGGTTTTTTCTTAGCGTAGAAAGCTGCACCAATCGTGTAAGACAATCCTCCAGCAAGCATGAGACCCCAAAAGGCTGGTCCAGTCTTAGTGACGATAGCTGGGATAATGAAGATAACCAACCATCCCATCATCAGATAGAGGAAGAGGGAGAACTTTTCATTGATTTTTTTAGCAAAAATTTTGTAGAGAATTCCAAAAATTGTTGTTCCCCATTGGAGGATGATGATGCTATAGCCTAGCCAACCGCCAACCAGTGAGAGGGCAACAGGGGTGTAGCTTCCAGCAATGGCGATATAAATCATGCTATGGTCGATAATTCTCAAAACCATCTTGTGGGGTGAGTTGTAATCCATGGCGTGATAGATGGCAGAACTCAAAAACATGAGGAATAGGCTGATAACGAAAACAGACATCCCAACAGCAGCAGTCATACCATAGCCGTTGTTGGCATGAACAGCAGTAATTGGCAGTAAGACTAGCATGGCCACAGCGCCGACGGCATGTGTTACGCTGTTGGCCACTTCCTCACCAAAGCTAAGTTTTTTACTGAGTTTGAGGTTGGGAGAAGCATTAAAAGTAGCGGTATTAGACATTATTTCCTCCTTCAAGGTCGTTCAAAAGTTGATGGGTAGCTCGGTAACATTGAAGCGTCTGACAGGCTGAGAGTATGACTTGCGGAGCTTCTTGGGGAAACTGACCATTCATACAGGCTACAAAGTCATTGTAGTAGGTCTTTTGACTTTCAGCATCTGTTCGTAGGATTTCCAAGGTTTTAGCAATCTCAGAAATCTCAAAAACGGTCTTTAGACTAGTGATGATAATAAGTCTAGCTACCTGAGCAGCATTATATTTTTTTTTGATGGGTTTTGCGACATGGCCATGTTTGACATAATTATTGACCATAGAGGCAGTTAGCCCCTTGTCGTTTGGTCCCAAAGTACTTTGGGTGACCTGATTGACATAGAGCAAAACCTGATCCAAATAGAGTTCAATCTCTGGTAATTCTTCCCAGAGTGGGTATTGTTGTGTTGTCAAGTTATAAAAACCTCTTTATCTAGTTTTCATAACTAGATTATAACATTATAGAAATTCAAGTCAAGTCAGAACTTGTGAGATATGAAAAAGATGTTGGGATAACATTTCCAACATCTTTGTTTTTATACGATAGAACAAGTAATTTTCTAACTGCTTCAGAATCAATTTTTATGGAGTTCTGAGTTTCTCCAAAATGGCTTGTGCAGTTTCCTGGTTCATATGTTTGGCCTTGAGAAGTTCAGCCAAAACTTGAGGCATTTCTTCAGGACTAGCTCCAGCTAACAAGGCCAGAGATTTGGCTTGGAGTTTCATATGTCCTGCCTGTATTCCTGTTGAAGTCAGAGCTTTGAGAGCAGCTAGATTTTGTGCCAAACCAAGAGAGACGATGATACTGGCTAGGGTCTTGGCATCTGGGTGATTAAGCAAGTCATGGGCGATAGAAGCACTAGGGTTAAGTCCGATAGAACCGCCACGGGTTGCGATTGGCATGGGGAGGGTTAATTCACCTACCAGTTCCTGAGTCTCCTGATCATAAGTCCATGTGGACAGACCACGGTAATTACCATCCTTGCTTGCATAGGCATGGCTACCGGCCTCAACGGCTCGCCAATCATTTCCGGTCGCGATAACTAGGGCATCGATACCATTGAAGATTCCCTTATTATGGGTAGCAGCTCGGTAGGGGTCCACCTGAGCCAGTTGGCTGGCCATCTCCATTTTCTTAGCCAGGTCATGTGCCTCTTCCTTATTACGACTGAGGAAGCGCGTGCTAAGACGACAAGTCGCCGTCACAAGACTCTCAGTGGCTAGATTTGAGAGAATAGCCATGAGGCTTTGCCCTTCTGACAGGTTTTCCAATTCTGGTACCAGGGCTTCCATCATGGTGTTGACCATATTGGCTCCCATGGCTTCTTGGGTATCAACGGCTAAATAGACAATGAGGAAGTCTCCTTTAGTCTCAGTCCAGAGCTTGCGAGGGCCACCCCCACGCTTAACAATAGAAGGGTGAGCCTCTTTGGCAACCTCTATAAGGTCCTGACTGGCTGCTTGAATTTTTCTTGAAGCATCATCCTTATCAGGAACGTCAAAGAGGGCAACTTGTCCAATCATCTTACGGTCATGAATCGTAGTCGTGAAACCACCAGAACGCTTAATGAGCTTGCTAGCGTAGGAAGCAGCAGCCACAACTGAAGGTTCTTCGGTAACCATGGGAACCTGATAAGTCACACCATCTACCAATACATCTGGGCAAATGGCAAAGGGGAGTGTGAATCGACCAATGACATTTTCAGCCATTTGATTGGCTGTTTCAAGGGTAAGTTGTTGGTCCTTATCCAGAAGATCTTGATTTTCCTGTGACAAAAGAGCATTCGTTTTCAAATGCTCTTTACGTTCTTGCGGTGTCTTCTTGGAAAAACCAGTCCAAGAGAGTTTAGTCATATTAATTTCCTTTGTAGATACGTTGGTGTTCAGAGATTTCAGCTAAACGGAAAGCTCCGGTTTGGTAATCAGCGAATTGAGTAGAACCAGTGTCATCCAACTGCGCCTCCTCATAGAAAAGTTTTTCATAATCAGCAACGCTCAAGTGTTGACGCTTGGCAAAGGTATCTAGGCGGTCCGAACGAAGCAGGTCTTTGTAACCTTTAACCAGACGTCCTGAGAAAATTTCAGAAACAGCTCCAGAACCGTAAGAGAAGAAGCCGATCTTATCTCCGGCTTTAAGGTCTTGCGACTGTTCAAGTAAAGAAAGAAGTCCAAGATAGAGTGACCCTGTATAGATATTTCCAATTTGACGACTATAGGTAATTGAAGCGTCGAAGTTGTTTGTCAGACGCTCTTTGTTCTCTGGATTCAAATCTTTTGGAATAATCTTGTTAAGTCCCTTAAGAGCTAACTTAGGATAAGGAAGGTGGAGACAAAAAGCGGCAAAATCAGCAAAGTCAGCCTGATGGCGTTCTTGATAAGCTGCCCAAGTTGTCTTCAAACTGTCAAGGTACTGTTTGGTTGAATAGATGCCTTGAACATAAGGCGTTGAACTGTAGTTTGGACGCCAGAAGTCCATGACATCACGAGTTTGTGCCACATTATCATCAGCAAGCTCCAAAATACGTGGATTCTGACTGACTAGCATAGCTACAGCACCAGCTCCTTGAGTTGACTCCCCAGAAGATCCGACACCATAGCGGGCAATATCACTAGCGATAACCAACACCTTGCTATCTGGGTGGGCTGCCACATGCAACTTCGCATAGTTAAGCCCAGCTGTTGCAGCGTAACAAGCTTCCTTCATTTCAAAAGAACGGGCAAAAGGTTGAATACCTAAGAGGCTGTGAACATAGACAGCAGCAGCCTTGGACTGGTCGATAGAAGACTCAGTAGCCACGATGACCATATCGATAGCTTTTTTATCGTCGTCATTTAAAATATCAGCCGCCGCATCAGAGGCAAGCGTCACGATATCTTCTGTAATCGGCGTAATACTGGTTGCATCAAGCATCAGCCCCTTGCTGAATTTTTCAGGCTCCGCCCCACGGGCAAGAGCGAGATCAGCCATGTTTAGAACATATTGACTGGTCGCAAAACCAATCTTATCAATTCCAATAGACATATGATGTTTCCTTTTTTTCTTCATTGTAGCGTATCCAGAAGATACTAATCTATAGTGATTTTACCATAAAAGAGCGCTTTCGCCTTGAAAAAACTTTGATAGTTAGTTATATCTCATTTTTTGATAGGAACTAGGGGATTTTAAACGACTTACTTTGGGTATTGCCATAGCTTATATTTCTCATTTGCACTAGAATAAGGTAAAATTGAAGTGGCACTCTACTAGTTTTTTAGCTATGTTAGAAAAGTAAAATTGTTGTTATATATTGAAATCATTGCGAGCGTTAAGTGAGACTTTCCGCTGTGAGATAAGTGTCTGTAAATAAAGTGTTTTGTTTACAGACACTCGGAATTTTTGAGACCATAGGCTCAAAAATTAGTCTTGGAAGTTCGCAGACGTCCGTAATCACTTAGGGAAGGTCTCAAAAAATACTTTGTTTTCAATTGAATAAAGAGGAAAATTATGACAAAAGCAGACACTATATTTAAAGAAAATATCACTAAGATCATGGAAGAGGGTGTTTGGTCGGAGCAAGCACGTCCTAAATACAAGGATGGCACAACAGCCAATTCCAAATACATCACAGGGTCTTTTGCAGAATATGATTTGAGCAAGGGAGAGTTTCCTATTACCACTCTTCGTCCTATTGCTATCAAATCTGCTATCAAAGAAGTGCTTTGGATTTACCAAGACCAGTCAAATAGCCTAGAAGTCCTTGAAGACAAGTATAATGTGCATTATTGGAATGACTGGGAAGTTGAAGGCGTACCTGCCAATAATGGGGACAAGCGTTCGATTGGTCAGCGTTATGGGGCGGTCGTTAAGAAGCACGATATTATTAACCGTTTGTTGGCTCAGTTGGAGGCCAATCCGTGGAATCGCCGTAATGTCATCTCCCTTTGGGATTACGAGGCCTTTGAGGAGACAGCAGGACTTCAGCCTTGTGCCTTCCAAACCATGTTTGATGTTCGTCGTGTGGGTGAGGACATTTATTTGGATGCTACTTTGACGCAACGTTCTAACGATATGTTGGTAGCTCATCATATTAATGCCATGCAGTATGTGGCCCTTCAGATGATGATTGCCAAGCACTTTGGTTGGAAAGTTGGTAAATTCTTTTATTTTATCAACAACCTCCATATTTATGACAATCAATTTGAGCAAGCCGAAGAACTCCTCAAGCGTCAGCCGTCTGATTGCCAACCACGCTTGGTCCTCAATGTTCCTGATGGAACGAATTTCTTTGATATCAAACCAGAAGATTTTGAATTGGTTGACTATGAGCCTGTTAAACCTCAACTCAAATTTGACTTAGCAATTTAATAATTGCTTATGATTTAAGCCCATAAAGAGCTGGCAAAGTTTTTTCCAAGCTCTTTTTCTCTTTTTTTGTTAGAATGGATTGTAAACTTAAAAAGAAAAGGAAATACTGTGTCTAAACAACTCATTGCTATTTGGGCGGAAGCTCATAACCATGTTATTGGGAAGAATCACACCATGCCTTGGCACTTGCCTGCTGAACTGGCACATTTCAAGAAAACGACCATGGGCTCAGCAATTCTCATGGGACGTGTGACCTTTGATGGCATGAACCGTCGTTGCCTACCAGGACGTGAAACCTTGATTTTGACACGAGATAAGGACTTCGACTGTGAGGGTGTGACGACCGTTACGAGTGTTGAGGAAGCTCTGGCTTGGTTCGAACAGCAAGATAAGGACCTCTATATTGCTGGTGGTGCGGGTGTCTACAAGGCTTTTGATGGACATTATGATGCACTCATCAAGACAACTATTGAGGCTGATTTAGAGGGAGACACGTATTTTCCACAACTAGATATGACGGCATTTAAAGAGGTATCACGTGACCGCGTGGTCAAGGATGATAAAAATGCCTACGACTTTAGCATAAGTCGCTATGAAAAAGAAGGAGACTAGGTTCATGCAACGTAGTGTTTTTGGGTTATTTACTGCATTATTGGGAGTGCTTTGTGTCCTCTCTGCCATTCCTGCCTTTCGCAAGAAACGTTATGGGTTAGCAGTTTTTCTCTTTTTAAATGCTTTTACTAACCTTGTCAATACTATTCACGCCTTCTATGGCACCCTATTTTAGAAAAGAGTGAGGAATAAATGGCTGGAAATCGTAATGAAGAAATGGTTTATTGTTCATTTTGTGGCAAAAACCAAGAAGAAGTAAAGAAAATTATCGCTGGGAATGGCGTCTTTATCTGTAACGAATGTGTGGCCTTGTCACAAGAAATCATTCGTGAGGAAATGGCAGAAGAAGTTTTGGCTGACTTGGCTGAAACTCCGAAGCCAAAAGAACTTTTAGATATTTTGAACAACTATGTCGTGGGGCAGGACCGTGCCAAACGTGCCTTGGCGGTAGCTGTTTACAATCACTATAAACGTATCAATTTCACAGAAAGTCGTGAAGACAATGAAGTGGATTTGCAAAAATCAAATATTCTCATGATTGGACCAACTGGTTCAGGGAAGACTTTCTTGGCTCAGACCTTGGCTCGTAGCTTGAATGTTCCATTTGCGATTGCGGATGCAACATCATTGACAGAGGCAGGTTATGTGGGTGAGGACGTGGAAAATATCCTCCTCAAACTGATCCAAGCGGCAGACTTCAATATCGAACGTGCGGAACGTGGTATCATCTATGTTGACGAGATTGATAAGATTGCTAAAAAGGGTGAAAATGTATCAATCACTCGTGACGTTTCTGGTGAAGGGGTTCAACAAGCCCTCTTGAAGATTATCGAAGGAACAGTAGCCAGCGTTCCCCCTCAAGGTGGTCGTAAACACCCTAACCAAGAGATGATTCAAATTGATACTAAGAATATTCTCTTTATCGTTGGTGGTGCTTTTGATGGTATCGAAGATATCGTTAAGCAACGTCTTGGTGAGAAAATCATTGGTTTTGGTCAAAATAATAAGGCAATTGATGATGACTCATCATACATGCAAGAAATTGTGGCTGAAGATATTCAAAAATTCGGTCTTATCCCTGAGTTTATCGGACGTTTGCCAGTCCTTGCGGCCCTTGAACAGTTAACGGTTGACGACTTGGTTCGTATCTTGACAGAGCCTAGAAATGCCTTGGTTAAACAGTACCAAACCCTCTTGTCTTATGATGGGGTTGAACTGGAGTTTGACCAGGATGCTCTTGAAGCTATTGCAAGTAAGGCAATTGAACGTAAGACCGGTGCGCGTGGCCTTCGCTCTATCATTGAGGAAGTCATGATGGATGTCATGTTTGAAATTCCGAGTCAGGAAGATGTGACTAAGGTTCGTATTACAAAAGAAGCCGTTGACGGCACAGCTGCTCCAGTTTTGGAAACAGCATAAGGAGGTTCTATGGCTGAAGAACAAGTCCTAAATACGCACAATGCTGAGATTTTGCTCAGTGCGGCGAATAAGAGCCACTATCCCCAAGATGACCTCCCTGAGGTTGCCCTAGCAGGACGCTCGAATGTTGGTAAATCAAGCTTTATCAATACACTTCTTGGTCGTAAAAACCTAGCACGTACTTCTGGGAAACCAGGGAAAACTCAGTTGCTTAATTTCTACAATATTGACGATAAGCTTCGTTTTGTGGATGTGCCAGGTTACGGTTATGCCCGTGTGTCTAAAAAAGAACGTGCCAAATGGGGCAAAATGATTGAGGAGTACCTCGTGACTCGAGATAATCTTCGTGTCGTTGTTAGCTTGGTTGACCTCCGACATGAACCAACTCAAGACGATATCCAAATGTATGAATTTCTCAAGTATTATGAAATTCCGGTCATCGTTGTAGCGACTAAGGCTGACAAGATTCCTCGCGGAAAATGGAATAAGCACGAATCAATTATTAAGAAAAAACTCAATTTCGATAAAAATGATCATTTCATCGTCTTTTCATCTGTCACTCGTGACGGTTATGATGAAGCATGGGATACGATTTTAGCAGAATTATAAAAAGAGCTCGGAGAAATCCGAGTTTTTTTCTTGCGATAGTTTTTGTCTATCTCTTTGATAGTTTCCACCTATTATCCAAGGGGATGATATTGTGATAAGCTTGTTTTATCACATCTATTGGAGGAATCTATGGAAAACCATAATTATGAAAATGAAGGTCAGTTTCAACGGAAGATGACCTCACGTCACCTCTTTATGCTCTCGCTAGGTGGTGTCATTGGTACCGGTCTCTTTCTTAGCTCAGGCTATACGATTGCTCAAGCAGGCCCTCTTGGTGCGATACTATCTTATCTTGTGGGGGCTATCGTTGTTTACTTAGTCATGCTTTCATTAGGTGAGCTAGCTGTTGCTATGCCAGAACGGGATCCTTTCACACCTATGCCACTAAATTTATCAGTCCGGGAACCGGATTTACGGTAGCTTGGCTTTATTGGATTTGTTGGACGGTAGCCTTGGGAACAGAATTTCTGGGTGCGGCCATGCTGATGCAACGTTGGTTTCCATCAGTTCCGGCTTGGATGTTTGCGGCATTCTTTGCCTTGGTGATTTTTGGAATTAATGCTCTGAGCGTAAGGTCTTTTGCGGAAGCGGAATCTTTCTTCTCGTCAATAAAAGTCATTGCTATTCTGGTTTTCATCATCCTAGGTCTGGGGGCTATGTTTGGTTTGGTCAGCTTTGATGGGCACCGTGAAGCTATTATGTTTAAGCATTTGACGGCTAATGGCCTCTTTCCAAATGGAGGTCTTGCCATGGTGTCAGTCATGTTGAACGTTAATTACGCCTTTTCGGGAACAGAGTTAATCGGTATTGCAGCTGGAGAAACAGATAATCCTAAAGAGGCTGTTCCACGAGCTATTAAGACAACTGTTGGACGCTTGGTGATTTTCTTTGTCTTGACTATTGTGGTCTTGGCTTCACTTCTTCCCATGAAAGAAGCAGGGGTATCCTCAGCACCTTTCGTTGATGTCTTTGACAAGATGGGGATTCCATTTGCGGCGGACATCATGAACTTTGTAATCTTGACAGCTTTTCTTTCTGCTGGGAATTCGGGACTCTATGCGTCAAGCCGTATGCTTTGGTCTTTGGCCAATGAGGGAATGCTCAATAAAAAAGTAGTGAAAATCAATAAGCATGGCATTCCAATGACAGCCCTTTTGATTTCCATGGCCGGAGCAGTTTTAACTCTCTTTTCAAGTATCTATGCTGCAGCTACGGTTTATCTAGCTCTGGTATCAATCGCTGGTTTTGCAGTTGTTATTGTCTGGCTCTCCATTCCTTTGGCACAAATCAACTTCCGTAAACAGTGGAAGCTAGAGCATTCTGAGGACGAGTTAGACTATAAGACACCGTTTAATCCAATCCTCCCTTATATCACAATTGTTCTCTTGGCCATTTCTGTGTATGGGATTGCTTGGGATAGTTCACAACGTGCGGGACTTTACTTCGGTATTCCTTTCATGATTTTCTGTTACCTCTATCACTACCTTCGTTTTAAGAAATGGTAAGGAGGCCTTGCATGGCAATATTTAAAGACTATTTAGAGAATAAATCTCCCCTCATTCTTCATGGGGCTCTGGGAACAGAGATGGAGAGCTTGGGTTATGATATTTCTGGGAAACTCTGGTCAGCCAAGTACCTGCTTGACAAGCCAGAAGTTATTCAAAAAATCCATGAAACCTATGTAGCTGCTGGGTCTGATTTGATTACCACATCGTCTTATCAGGCAACCTTACCAGGCTTGATAGACGCTGGACTTACTGAGAAAGAAGCGGAGCAGATTATTGCCTTGACAGTTCAGTTGGCAAAGAATGCACGCGATAAGGTCTGGGCAACTTTGGATGACAGTGAGAAAGCTAAGCGTCCTTATCCATTGATTTCTGGTGATGTCGGTCCTTACGCAGCCTATTTGGCCAATGGTTCTGAGTACACTGGTGATTATGGTCGGATAACTATCAAGGAACTTAAGGAGTTTCATCGCCCTCGCATTCAAATTCTCCTAAATCAGGGTGTCGATTTGTTGGCTTTGGAAACCATTCCTAATCGTCTGGAAGCACAAGCTTTGATTGAACTTCTGGCTGAAGAATTTCCAGAAGCAGAAGCTTATATCAGTTTTACAGTCCAAGAACCAGGCACTATCAGTGATGGGACTTCTCTAGATGAGATTGCCCAGCTTGTTTCCCAGTCAGACCAAATCTTGGCTCTAGGAATCAACTGTAGTTCGCCTCTGCTCTATAATCAGGCTCTTGCTATTCTTAAAAATACTGGAAAAGCCCTCATTACTTACCCCAACTCAGGTGAGGTTTATGATGGTAGTACGCAGACTTGGAAACCTAAGGATAAGGATGCTCTGACCTTAGTGGAACACAGCAAGGATTGGCATGATCAGTTTGGGGTTAAGATTTTAGGTGGTTGCTGCCGCACACGTCCAAATGACATTAAAGCCTTATATGCAGAGTTTAGAACCTAGTCAAATTTCTAATTATTTGTTATAATAGGAGACTGTAAGGCTATGAGCTCTACACACTATTAGTAGAAAATGAAGCCAGCGTTAAGCTGGTTTTTAAAATGAAGAGGAAAATATGACCTACGAACAAGAATTTCTAAAAGACTTCGAAGCCTGGGTTGTTACCCAAGTTAAAGTAAACGAAACGGCCTTGGCCGCTAGCAAGAAAATCTGGGAAGAAGATGGCGATGAGCGTGCACGTGATGCAAGTTACCGTTATGAAGCCAAATTGGATGCTTACAATTTCCTAATTGGCAAGTTTGCCAACTATCGTGCTGGCAAAGGTTTCCATGATATGCCAGATGGCTTGTTCGGGGAACGTCACTATTAATAGAGGATGAAAAAGAAAATGGCGACAGTACTTTATGGAAAGGTGTCGTCGATTAAAATAGGAGAATACTAAACATGGCTAAAGTAAAAAATAAAAAGAAAGCTTTTAAACACCGTTTGAAAAAACAAGGACTTTTCAATAATGTTAAAGCCCCTGTCCCACCAGTTGCGCCTGTTCCACCAGTCCCACCAGTAGCACCACAACCTGTTGCTGAAACTAAGACAGTTGCTAAGGAAGAAGTAGCAGCTAAAGACCTTAGTCTTGAAGCTTTTGCAGAACTTCCAGAAGTTGAAGGCCTTCGTTCAAACCTTGTAGAGACTCTTTACAATGAAGGTTTGACTTCAGCAGAGGCTTTTGCTACTGTGACTGAAGAAGAAGTTCTTGCCCTCAAGGGTGTCGGACCTGCGACAGTTAAAAAATTGAAAGAAAATGGAGTTAGCTTTAAAGCTTAAGCCTAAAAAAGATCCGAGGTGTAGACTTCGGATCTTTATTCTTTGACTTGGAAAGCATTGTTTGATAAGGAGAACAAGAAAACCACTAGCTTTTTGCTAGTGGTTGATAGATCTGTATTATTTATTTGGATTTTGTTTGGTTAAATTAAGTCCAAAAGGTACCAAGTTTTCTTGATGCCTACGGATTCGCCCCATATTTTCAGTGTGGCGGAAGATAATAATCAAAGCCATGATGGTAAGGACCCCAGTGAAAATAAGGTCATAGCCATCTAGCAAGAAGTGGATGGCTGGAAACACAGCCAAGGTAATCAGTCCAACAATTGCAGCAGTGACACTAGAAAATGAGATCATGCTGGTTAGATAGAGTGTTAGGGCAAAGACCAAGAGTAGGAAGACACAGTAGAGTGGGGCGAAACCAAGAAGCACCCCGGCACTTGTCGCAACGGCCTTCCCACCTTTAAATCCAGCAAAGATTGGAAAAACATGTCCGATAATGGCAAAGAAACCAATGACTAGAGGTGAAACCTCTGTAACACCAAGCCAGATAGGAAGAAGAACAGCCAAGGTACCCTTGAACATATCCACCAAGAAGGTGATGGTACCAGCAGTCTTACCTAGAACACGAAAGGTATTGGTTGTTCCAGTATTTCCAGAGCCATGCTCACGAAGATTGATATGGAAGAATAGTTTCCCAATCCAGAGGCCGGTCTGAATGGAACCTAGCAAGTAGGCGATTAGGATTAACAATAAGATTTTCATGAGATAATTATAGCATACAGCCTAGTAATTGACAAAGTCAGTCAGCCTTAAGATATCTTTTGGACTTTCTTGATTTCTTTTGCAAATTCTTCTGAAAACTTATAAAATAATAAGGATGAAAATTTTGGAGGTCACTCTTGGCTAAAAAAGAAATTAATGTAAATAATTATAATGATGATGCCATTCAGGTACTAGAAGGGTTGGATGCGGTTCGCAAGCGCCCTGGAATGTACATTGGCTCAACAGATGGAACAGGACTTCACCACCTCGTTTGGGAGATTGTCGACAATGCGGTCGATGAAGCTCTTTCTGGTTTTGGTGATGTTATCGCTGTTACCCTAAATAAGGATGGTTCCGTTTCTGTTTCTGACTCTGGACGTGGGATGCCGACAGGTATGCATGCCATGGGTAAACCAACAGTTGAAGTTATTTTCACTGTTCTCCACGCTGGTGGTAAATTTGGACAGGGTGGTTATAAGACTTCTGGAGGTCTTCACGGTGTGGGTTCCTCAGTTGTTAATGCGCTGTCTAGTTGGCTTGAGGTAGAAATTACCCGTGACGGTAGTGTTTATCGCCAACGTTTTGAAAATGGTGGTCACCCTGTAACAGGGCTTGAAAAGATTGGTAAAGCGCCTAAGTCTAAGACAGGTACAAAAGTTACCTTTATGCCTGATGCGAGCATCTTTTCAACAACTGACTTTAAATTTAACACTATCTCAGAGCGTCTCAAAGAATCAGCCTTTCTTCTTAAGAATGTCACTATGACATTGACTGACTTGCGTGGCGAAGAAGAAGTTCGTGAAGAATTCCACTATGAAAATGGGGTTCAAGACTTTGTGTCTTACTTGAATGAGGACAAGGAAACGCTGACACCAGTCATCTATATTGATGGAGATCAACAAGAATTTCACTTGGAATTAGCCCTTCAGTATAATGACGGTTACTCTGACAATATCCTTTCCTTTGTCAATAATGTCCGTACTAAGGACGGAGGCACCCACGAAACAGGCTTCAAGTCTGCCATTACCAAGGCTCTTAACGATTATGCGCGTAAGACGGGACTTCTCAAAGAAAAGGATAAGAACCTTGAAGGGTCAGATTACCGTGAGGGATTATCAGCAGTTATCTCGCTTTTGGTTCCTGAAGAACACCTTCAGTTTGAAGGACAAACCAAGGACAAACTGGGATCTCCTTTAGCTCGTCCGATTGTTGATAGTATTGTTTCAGAGCATTTGACTTACTTCCTTATGGAAAATGGGGACTTAGCTTCTAACTTGGTGCGTAAGGCTATCAAGGCTCGTGATGCCCGTGAAGCTGCCCGAAAAGCGCGTGATGCCAGTCGAAACGGGAAGAAAAATAAAAAAGACAAGGGTCTTTTGTCAGGAAAATTGACGCCAGCCCAGTCTAAAAATGCTAAGAAAAATGAACTTTATCTAGTCGAAGGGGATTCTGCCGGTGGATCAGCCAAACAAGGCCGTGATCGTAAATTCCAGGCTATCCTGCCTCTTCGAGGTAAGGTCCTAAACACTGAGAAAGCTAAAATGGCTGACATTCTCAAAAATGAAGAGATCAATACCATGATTTACACCATTGGTGCAGGTGTTGGAGCTGATTTTAACCTTGACGATATTAACTACGACAAGATTATCATCATGACCGATGCCGATACCGATGGGGCTCACATCCAGACCCTCTTGCTCACTTTCTTCTATCGTTATATGCGTCCGTTGGTTGAAGCGGGACACGTTTATATCGCTTTGCCTCCTCTTTACAAGATGTCTAAAGGGAAAGGCAAGAAGGAAGTTGTCGAATATGCTTGGACGGATGGGGAACTTGAGGAACTTCGTCAAAAATTTGGTCGTGGAGCTATTCTCCAACGTTACAAGGGGCTTGGTGAGATGAATGCTGACCAGCTTTGGGAAACAACCATGGATCCAGAGACAAGAACCCTTATCCGAGTGACGATTGACGACCTAGCGCGTGCCGAACGTCGTGTCTCTGTTCTTATGGGAGATAAGGCAGCACCACGCCGTCAATGGATTGAAGATAACGTTAAATTTACCTTGGAAGAAAGTGGCGCATTTTAGGTTGCAGGCCAGAAGGGAATGTAATAAGATAGAACTAGGGAGAGCGTTTACAATCAATAGAAACTTGGGATTATAAAGAAACAAGTTGATTATTTTCTACATCGTTTATTAACTATTTGCAGTGTCATTGACTAGAAATCAATGGAGGTAGAAAAATGGATTTTAATGTTATCGATTACCTAGCTTACCATGCAGATGTAGCTATTCCGGCTATTATTCTTATGGTTATTGTTTCTGCTATATACTTATTTTTTTATGGTATACGTCCTATAAAAACACGCTTTTTGATCCTCTTTCTCTTATCTATAGTCTCCCTCATAATCTTCGTGCTGGATAACCCCCTCTATTATTATTTGGGTAGTCCATACTCAGGCTTATTATTTGTTTTTTACTACCTGATGGTCTTTTCAGTGTTTTATGTACCATTCTCACTAATAGCTTTTATAAAGAGTCTTCTACATTTAACACGCTTTCAAACCAATTATTCAATCTTATTAGCGATTAATAGTTTTTTCGCCACATTACTGGCTTTCCTCAACCTACTTTTCTTACAAGGGGCTTTGGAATTTCTCCCAAATTCATCCATGTACCTTATTTTTATCCTCCTAGCGGCAAGTGGTATTGCTCAAACTATAATAGGGAGAAAGGAAAACGAAAAAAATAAAGATTATATGGTTGAGTCAGGAAAAGACAATGTGAGGTAGACCTATGTTATCTAAGGTATTAAGTTTTTTACTTCACTATTCTCAAGTAGTCTTTCCTGTTTGTGGGGGAGCAATAGCTTATTTAAGCGTTTATAAAAAGAGACCAATAAAAACACGCTTTTTAACCCTGCCTATACTAGTTGTGATAACCTTCCTTCTATCTTTGATAGATAATCCCTTCTCAGATAGAACCTATTCGGGTTTGTTATTTGCTTTCTATAATGTGTATGTTTTTACTCCTTTAAGTGTTGCGTGTAGTATCACATCACTTTTCAAAAGTATCTATCATTATAGATTGTTTCGTATACCGCTAGCTACTGTTCTCGTAATCAACGCCTCTTTAATGACTTGTTTATCACTCTTAAACTTTATCTTATTCTTTGGGGAACTTTCTACTTCATTGACACTATCTTGTGTATTTTTCATTTTAATTGTGATAAGTACAGTCGTTCAATTTGTGGTTGGTGAAATAGAAATTAGGAAGGTGAAAACCATTCTTCTACAGTTGCAAAGTCAAGGAAAGACATTATGAAGCGTGGCAGTTAGGTAGGAAAGTTACTATTTGTCTTTCACATTATTTCAAATCATTACTTAAACTAAAAAATAAAGAGAAATCTTATGTCTAATATTCAAAACATGTCCCTTGAGGACATCATGGGGGAGCGTTTTGGACGCTACTCCAAATACATTATTCAGGAGCGTGCGCTTCCTGACATTCGTGACGGTTTGAAACCCGTTCAACGTCGTATTCTTTATTCCATGAATAAGGATGGCAATACCCATGACAAGGGCTATCGTAAATCTGCCAAGTCGGTGGGTAACATTATGGGTAATTTTCACCCACATGGCGATAGTTCCATTTATGACGCCATGGTGCGTATGTCCCAGGACTGGAAGAATCGTGAAATCTTAGTTGAAATGCACGGTAACAACGGTTCTATGGATGGTGATCCACCAGCGGCTATGCGTTATACAGAGGCGCGCTTGTCAGAGATTGCTGGCTACCTTCTTCAAGATATTGATAAAAACACCGTTCCTTGGGCTTGGAACTTTGATGATACAGAGAAGGAACCAACCGTATTACCTGCCGCCTTTCCAAACCTCTTGGTTAATGGGGCTACAGGGATTTCTGCTGGTTATGCCACAGATATTCCACCGCATAATCTGTCAGAGGTCATCGATGCCGTTGTCTACATGATTGATCACCCATCTGCTAAACTGGATAAATTGATGGAATTCTTGCCTGGTCCAGATTTCCCAACAGGGGCTATCATTCAGGGCAAGGATGAGATTCGTAAGGCCTACGAAACTGGTAAGGGCCGCGTCGTTGTGCGCTCACGTACTGAAATTGAACAACTCAAAGGTGGCAAGGAACAAATCATCGTTACTGAAATTCCTTACGATGTCAATAAGGCAGTTCTTGTTAAAAAAATCGATGATGTTCGAGTCAATAACAAGGTTCCAGGCATTGCAGAAGTTCGTGATGAGTCTGACCGTACTGGGTTGCGTATTGCTATTGAACTTAAGAAGGATGCTGACAGCCAAACTATTCTTAACTATCTTTTGAAATATACGGATCTTCAGGTCAACTACAATTTCAACATGGTGGCTATTGATAATTTCACCCCACGTCAAGTAGGCTTGCAAAAGATTTTATCTAGCTATATTGCCCACCGTCGTGATATTATTGTTGCTCGTTCAAAATTTGACAAGGAAAAAGCTGAAAAACGTCTTCATATTGTCGAAGGTTTGATCCGTGTTATTTCTATTTTGGATGAGGTTATCGCTCTTATCCGAGCTTCTGAAAATAAGGCTGATGCTAAGGAAAATCTTAAGGTCAGCTATGATTTTTCAGAAGAACAAGCCGAAGCTATTGTGACCTTGCAACTTTATCGTTTGACCAATACGGATATCGTCACCCTCCAAAATGAGGAAGCTGATTTACGTGAGCAGATTGCGACCTTGGCTGCTATCATTGGTGATGAGCGTACCATGTTTAATGTCATGAAACGTGAACTCCGTGACATTAAGAAGAAATTCGGTAATGACCGTCGTTCAGAGTTGCAAGCAGAAACCAAGACCATTGAAATTGATACTGCAAGTTTGATTGTTGAAGAAGAAACCTATGTCAGCATCACTCGTGGTGGTTATGTCAAACGTACAAGCCCACGTTCTTTCAATGCTTCAACGATTGACGAAGTCGGAAAACGTGATGATGATGATTTGATTTTGGTTCAGCAAGCTAAGACGACACAACACCTCTTGATTTTCACTAATCAGGCCAATGTGATTTATCGTCCAATCCATGAGTTACCAGACATTCGTTGGAAGGATTTGGGAGAGCATTTATCACAAACTATCACCAATTTATCTAAGGATGAAGAAGTGCTTTACGCAGAAATCCTGGATGATTTTGAAACAGGTACTTACCTAGCAGCTACCAAGCTGGGTCAGATTAAACGTTTCGAACGCAAGGAATTTACGCCATGGCGTACCTACAAGTCTAAGTCGGTTAAATACGCTAAACTCAAGGATGATAGTGATTTTATTGTTACGGTTACGCCAATTCAATTGGATGATATCATGATTATCACTCAAAAGGGTTATGCCCTTCGCTTTAACGCGGACGAAGTGCCAGTAGTTGGTGCCAAGGCAGCAGGTGTTAAGACAATCAATCTTAAGGATGATGATACCGTTCAGGCTGTTTTTGTAGCAAATACTCAAAGTTTCTACCTTCTGACACAAAGAGCTAGTCTCAAACGTGTAGCTACAGCAGATATTCCACAGGCTAAGCGAGCTGGTCGAGGTCTCCAAGTTCTTCGTGAGCTTAAGACGAAACCACACCGTGTCTTCACTGCGGGTCCAGTCTTTACGGAAAATGCTGGTGGCGAGATAGATCTTCTAGCAACACCAGTGGAAGAGACTCCTCAGACCTTGCTTGTAACAGCTACAACAGGTGAAACGGCAGAGGTTGACTTGTCCCTTCTAAATCTTTCAGACCGTACTAGCAACGGTAGCTTCATTGAAGGATTAGCAGACAAAGAAGTCTTTTCTGCCAAGATTATTGAAAGATAAAGATAAGAAAGCTTTGTTCTCTTATTAGAGGGCAGAGTTTTTTTCTTTGATGGGCAAAATAAGTGTTTTAAAAAGAATTGTCAGAATTTTGCAACATAACCTTGAAATTTTCAATGAAAAGGACTATACTAGAAAGCACATAGTAACAGAAAAGAGGATATACACATGACAGTTGATTTAGACTGGGAAAATCTAGGATTTAATTACAGTAAACTTCCATTCCGTTATATCTCATATTACAAAGACGGTAAATGGGATGAGGGGCAATTGACTGAGGATGCGACTTTGCATATTTCAGAAGCATCTCCAGCCCTTCACTATGGTCAAGAAGCTTTTGAAGGCCTCAAGGCTTACCGTACTAAAGATGGCTCTATTCAATTGTTCCGTCCAGATGAAAATGCTAAACGTTTGCAACGTACTGCGGATCGTCTTTTGATGCCACAAGTTCCCGTTGACAAATTTGTAGATGCATGTAAACAAGTTGTACGTGCAAATGAAGAATATGTTCCACCATATGGTACAGGTGCAACACTTTATCTCCGTCCATTGTTGATTGGGGTTGGTGATATCATTGGTGTGCATCCAGCAGATGAGTATATCTTTACCATTTTTGCTATGCCAGTAGGTAACTACTTCAAAGGTGGTTTGGCTCCAACAAACTTCCTTATCCAAGATGATTATGACCGTGCTGCTCCACATGGTACAGGTGCTGCTAAGGTGGGTGGTAACTACGCAGCAAGTATGTTGCCAGGTAAGATTGCACATGATCGTAACTTCTCAGATGTGATCTACCTTGATCCAGCAACTCACACTAAGATTGAAGAAGTGGGTTCTGCAAACTTCTTTGGTATCACAGCCGATAACGAATTCGTTACACCACTCAGCCCATCTATCTTGCCATCTATCACCAAGTTCTCATTGCTTTACTTGGCTGAAAATCGCTTTGGCATGAAAGCTATCCAAGGTGATGTTAAGATTTCTGAATTGGATAAATTTGTCGAAGCAGGTGCCTGTGGTACAGCTGCCGTTATCTCACCAATTGGTGGGGTACAACATGGTGATGACTTCCATGTCTTCTACTCAGAAACAGAAGTAGGTCCTGTAACACGTAAACTTTATGATGAGTTGACAGGTATCCAATTTGGTGATGTTGAAGCACCAGAAGGATGGATTGTCAAAGTTGACTAATTCCTAATAGATAAACGATTATTTTAAGGCTTGCTCTTGCAAGCTTTTTTCTTTTTCGGTAGAATTAAGAAGATACATTAAGAAAGGATGGCTCGAGCCAAGGATCGGGTATAAATCTATGAGTAAAAAAGATAAAAAAATTGAAATCCAAATTAATGATGCTAAAGTAGTCGTCAACAAAGCAACCATCGAAGGTTTTGAACTTCTTGTTGGCAAGAAAGTGATTGGACAAATTGTGGAAATTGATGGTAAGTTTGCCGTTGTTGACAAGGAAAATGTTGCAGGTTTCCACAAAAAAATGGATGATGCAGTAGCTGCCATTATTGAATCGTACAATCTTAATCATTAAAATCCAAAGTAAAGGCTTGCTTTGGTCAAGAAACTGTGATATACTATTTCTTGTTCTTAAGGAGAGATAGCGAAGAGGCTAAACGCGGCGGACTGTAAATCCGCTCCTTCGGGTTCGGGGGTTCGAATCCCTCTCTCTCCATGTCTAAGAAACTGAATCGGGATAGTCGATATCAAGTACTTAGATGTTTTTTTATAGCATTTTGCTATTGGGGTATAGCCAAGCGGTAAGGCAAGGGACTTTGACTCCCTCATGCGTTGGTTCGAATCCAGCTACCCCAGTAAAAGGTATCGGGTGCATTGGCACCGTCTATGTTAACCATTGTCTTTGCGGGTACCTTTAAAAATATATTGTTATCAAGGGTCAGAATTGGCTGGCTCTTGTTGGAGGATCTTTTTAGAATGAACGAATTTGAAGAATTGCTAAACAGTGTTAGCGAAGTTAACACAGGTGACGTTGTAACAGCTGAAGTTATCTCAGTAGATAATGATCAAGCAAATGTTGTTATCGAAGGAACTGGTATCGAAGGTGTTTTGACACGTCGTGAATTGACAAACGACCGTGACGCAAACGTTGCAGACCTTGTTAAAGTTGGTGAAACACTTGAAGTGCTTGTTCTTCGTCAAGTTGTTGGTAAAGATACTGATACTGTAACTTACCTTGTATCTAAAAAACGCTTGGAAGCTCGCAAAGCTTGGGATAAACTTGTTGGTCGTGAAGAAGAAGTTGTTACTGTTAAAGGAACACGCGCTGTTAAAGGCGGACTTTCTGTTGAATTTGAAGGTCTTCGTGGATTTATTCCAGCTTCAATGATCGATACTCGTTTTGTTCGTAACACTGAACAATTTGTAGGTCAAGAATTTGACGCTAAAATTAAAGAAGTTGATCCAGCTGAAAACCGTTTCATCCTTTCACGTCGTGAAGTTGTTGAAGCAGAAGCTGCAGAAGCTCGTAAAGAAGTCTTCTCTAAACTTGAAGTTGGTTCAATCGTAACTGGTAAAGTTGCTCGTTTGACAAGCTTCGGTGCTTTCATCGACCTTGGTGGTGTTGACGGACTTGTTCACGTGACTGAATTGTCTCACGAACGTAACGTTTCACCTAAATCAGTTGTATCTGTAGGTGATGAAGTTGAAGTTAAAGTTCTTGCTATCGACGAAGAAGCAGGACGTGTATCACTTTCACTTAAAGCAACAACACCTGGACCATGGGATGGCGTTGAACAAAAACTTGCTGCTGGTGATGTTATCGAAGGTAAAGTTAAACGCTTGACTGACTTCGGTGCTTTCGTTGAAGTATTGCCAGGTATCGATGGACTTGTTCACATCTCACAAATTTCACACAAACGTGTTGAAAATCCAAAAGATGTTCTTTCAGTAGGTCAAGACGTTACTGTTAAAGTTCTTGAAGTAAACGCTGATGCAGAACGTGTATCACTTTCTATCAAAGCTCTTGAAGAACGTCCAGCTAACGCTGAAGGTGAAAACAACGAAAAACGTCAATCACGTCCACGTCGTCCAAAACGTCAAGAAAAACGTGATTACGAACTTCCAGAAACTCAATCTGGATTCTCAATGGCGGATCTTTTCGGAGATATCGAATTGTAAGATAAAAAAAGAGGCATGGAAACATGTCTTTTTTTCTATTTTAGAGTATGCTATAATAGTATACTGTTAGCACCCTTAGTGTAATGGATATCACGTAAGATTCCGGTTCTTGAGATAGGGGTTCGATTCCCTTAGGGTGCAAAAAGAAAAACGTTGAAAGATTAGTTCTCTCAACGTTTTTTAGTCGGTAAGTTTTAGTGAAAGTATTTCATAAAATCTTTTATCATTGAAAGGGAAAAGACAAGCATACAGAAAAAAGCTTTTAGCTTGTCCTAAAATCAAAGAAAACTAACGTATTAACCTCTCCATAGTTGATTTATTGGGGAGAGAGTTTGGCTAATCTTTTGCAATTTATTAAAAAATTTGCTATAATACTCAGTATCTCATATTGGGGTCGTTACGGATTCGACAGGCATTATGAGGCATATTCTGCGACTCGTGTGGCGACGTAAACGCTCAGTTAAATATAACTGCAAAAAATACTAATTCTTACGCTGTAGCAGCCTAAACACCTGCTCGCGTGACTTCTAGCAGATTGCTTATGTTTGTTTAGAGGTTTTATTGATTTATAAGCTACGTTTGACCATTGCCTAGCTGGTTGAAAAGAGATTTATAGGCTCGCAGATAGAAGGCTTGAGTTATGTGTCGTCTATCTGTTAAAAGAAAGACATAACCTATGGTTGTAGACGAATATGTTGGCAGGTGTTTGGACGTGGGTTCGACTCCCACCGGCTCCATAAATACTTGAGGCGTCAGCCTTTTATTTGTGTAAATAGGAATTTATTATGAAAAAACTTTTGTCTTTGACCGTTTTAGGTCTCTCACTTTTTACTCTAGCTGCTTGTGGAAAATCTTCGTCTAAAACTGAGTCGAAGGGATCTCTGGATAATGAGGCTTCAAAGATTTTAACTGTTAAGCATGGGAATGTTCGCCAGAACTTTGATAAAATCACCATGGCAAATGCTTCTCAAGAATTCTCAGGAGGCTCAAATCTTGATAGCTTGAAGGGCTGGTTTGGTGAACCCTCATCAACTGGTCAAGAGCAAGCAGGAGATGCTAAGCTTGATGTTTATAATTGGCAGTATGACAATGTTGTGGTTACAGTGAAACTCTTTAACAATAGTACTGTCGTTAAGTCAATTTCAAACTTTTCTTACGTCCGTGATCCCAAAATCACACTGAAGATGTATGAAAACCTCAAAAATGGAACTAGCTATGATGATGCTGTCAAAACGCTTGGCACACCGGATGTTTATTCAATCGCTGTCTCTTCAGATGCAACAATGACACAGGCTCTTTGGTCATCAAACCTTGTCGCTAAGAAGGGTGAAACAGGTAGCCTTACCCTTAACTTTAAAAATGGTGCCTTGGAAAACAAGTCACAAGCAAATTTGATTAACAAGTAATCACAGTAAAAAATGCCTTTCTAAATCAATGAAGGCATTTTTTTTGTTATAATAAAAGGAGTGATTAAAATTGTGGAGATGTAATGACCAAAAAAAGACTATTTTTTATAGGGATAGCAGGTTTAATACTGGTGTTCTTATGGCCTCTTTTAAATAACTTCATCCCCTTAATCAAGGAATGGATCAACGCTAAGCATGATCAAGCCTTTTTAAGAGAAGTTTTTAAGCAGGCTAATTTCCAAAATGCACTTATCCTTATTAGTCTTATGATTCTGTCATCAGCTATTCCTGGAGTTTCAAGTTCTATTTTTTGTATTTTTGTTGGGCTACTCTATGGCCCTTTGCTTGCGATTCCGATGAATATTATTGGTAATACTTTTGGAAATTTGACTAGTTTTGAAATTCTGAGAAGACTTGAAAAGCCAGAGAAGTCCAAACGTATGGAGAAACTCCTAAACTATATTGAAAACTTTAAGCATCGTTTTATTGGGATTTCTTTAGCCTTCTCTATTCCTTTTATACCATCAGCTCTGGTCAATTATGCTTGTGTTCAGATGAATTTACCCACAAGGACGAGGATTTTGGCAACCCTTATTGGAGTGACGCCAGTCTCGATTGATTATGCAGTTAGTGGAGATTTGTTGCTTAATATCCGTCCGATTCGAATACCATTAGTGGCAGTACTTGCCATCTTGCTCTTTATCTCACTCGTCATTTACTTTATCCATTTTAGGAAGGAAAAAAATGAGCTTCATTCAAGTAACTAAAGAAGAATTTAACACACATGCGTTTGTCCATAGTCTTGGTTCATTGTAAAGAGAGATTAGAAATTAAGGAGGTAAGTTGATGAAACTTGCATTATTAGGGACAGGAATGATTGTGACAGAGGTCCTTCCTGTGTTAACGACTATTGAGGAAATTGAGCTGAAGGCTATAATGTCGACACCACGATCGCTCGATAAGGCAGAAGCCCTAGCTAAACAATATGGCTTATCTCAGGCGACTAGTGATTATGAGTTAATTTTGTCTAATCCAGAAGTTGATACGATTTATGTCGGAACGCCCAATCATACCCACTATGACTATGCTAAGAAAGCACTTTTGGCCGGAAAGCATGTTATCTGTGAGAAACCCTTCACCCTTCATTTAGAAGAGTTTGAAGAGCTAGCTAAGCTTGCTCAAGAAAAAAAGCTTCTCTTGATGGAGGCTATTACCAATCAATATCTGGCTAATTTTACAGCGATTAAGGAAGCCTTGTCTGATATTGGGGATATTAAGATTGTGAATATCAATTATTCCCAATATTCATCACGTTACGATGCCTTCAAACATGGGGAAATTGCTCCTGTCTTCAACTCTGAAATGGGTGGGGGAGCACTTAGAGATCTTAATATCTATAATATTCACCTTCTTGTTGGCCTTTTTGGTAAGCCTAATCGTGTGGAATATCTACCTAATGTGGAGCGAGGAGTGGATACGTCAGGAATTCTAGTTTTGGACTATGGTAACTTTAAGGCTGTTGCCATTGGAGCTAAAGACTGTAGTGCGGAGATTCGTTCAACTATTCAAGGGGATAAGGGAGCTATTACTATTTTTGGTGCAACCAACAGTCTTCCTGAAATTGGAGTCACTCTCAATGGTCAGAAAGAGAGAGTCGCCAATCTCAATAGTCCTCAACATCGTATGCATGATGAATTTGTGGCTTTTGAAAAGATGATGGCGACCAAGGATTTTGACAGTGTTGCCCAGCAGTTGGAACATAGTCGTCAGGTTATGGAAGTTCTAGATCAAGCTTCGAAAGCTTTGTGACATACTAAAAAACAAGCAGTGGTGTTAGCCATTGCTTGTTCTGTCTTATACAGTTGTTGGGAATGAAATCTCAATCAATTTGTCAGTGTGTACTGTTCTAAGTTTGTCCATCAAAACGATATCTTTGTCGATTTTTCGTTTGAGGAAGAATTCACGGATAACTTCTAATTCGTTGTCTTTAACAGCACGATGTTTATTTGAAATCAAGAGTTCATAATGCTTAGGTGCTTGTGTAAAGACAACATCAGTATTCCCAGCAGAGTAGGTCTCTACGAGAAAGGCATCCGTGTTGTCTAGTTGGTTTTGAACGAGTTCTTGGTGTGTACGGGTCGTATTAATGAGTTTCATAGTTTCCTCCTAAGATTTGCCAGTTGTTATGTTGTTTGCTTTCCATTGTTCGATTCCCCATTTATGGCTGCCACGTTTAAGTTTAGCAATGGCTTCATCAATTGGAAACCAGGCCAGGTTATTGAAATCTTCGAGAGGTTTGCCAATTTTTGAAAAATCTACAACTTCATAAATATAGGCTGGATTGTAATAGTAAGTGTCACGGTGGCTTGAATAGAAGTATTCATCAGCCTGGCCATAGTACTGGCCTAAAGTGGCTATAAACCCAAGTTCTTCAATTAACTCGCGTTCTAGTGCGCTATAGTGATCCTCGCCTGCTTCGATTTCCCCACCTGGGAGAAACCAAGCTCCGTTAGGAGCCTGGACTAAAATAATCTTTGTCTTTTCTTGGTTAGGAATCACAGCATAAACACCGTAACGTGTTTGATAATGAGCTCCCTCAACCTTGTCACCAAATGTTGGATTCATGAGTTGCTCCTTACGTTTATTTGCCTATATTATACTAAAATTTTGCTCATTTTCCTATTGATTTAGGCAGAATTAGGGATAAATTTGAAAATAGGAAATGAAAAGATAAATAAACCAAGTCGTAATGACTTGGTTTATTTGTTTAATCAGATTCTTTTGTTGCCTCAGCTTTTTGAGTAGCTTTATCGGCTTTTTTAGCAGACTTAATGGTAATGTGGCCTTTTGAAGTCATGACTGCCTTGAGATCTTTTTCGTTTGGATTTTCAAGGTAGAAGTCGGTAATAGCATCTTCAATGTGATCTTGGATGGTACGACGTAGTGGTCGAGCACCCATCTTAGGATCGTAACCAAGGTCAACCAATTTTTCCTTAACTTTCTCAGTTACACTGAGGTGGATACCGTTGTTAGCCAAGCGTTGGTTGACATTATCAAGCATGAGGTCCACGATAGTAAGAAGATTTTCTTTGCTAAGGGCAGAGAATTCGATAATACCGTCAAAGCGGTTCATGAATTCAGGACTGAAGAAATCTCCAAGTTGGTTAAGAACAGAATTGGTACGATTTTCACGAGTAGCTCCAAAGCCAACGCTAGCTTCAACTTTACCAGTACCAGCATTTGATGTCATGATGATGATGGTATCCTTGAAGCTTACAGTGCGCCCTTGACCATCAGTCAAGCGACCGTCGTCAAGTACTTGGAGGAACATGTGAAGAACGTCTGGGTGAGCTTTTTCAACCTCATCTAAAAGAATAAGTGAATAAGGATTACGTCGAACTTTTTCAGTCAACTGACCAGCTTCGTCGTAACCAACATATCCTGGAGGAGCACCAACCAATTTAGCAACAGCGTGTTTTTCCATGTATTCTGACATGTCGAAACGAATCATACTGTCAGCTGAACCAAAGAGTTCAATAGCCAATTGTTTAGAGAGCTCAGTTTTACCAACTCCTGTAGGACCTACGAAGAGGAAGCTACCAATTGGGCGGTTTGGAGCACCCAATCCAACACGATTACGGCGGATAGCTTTAGCAATCTTATCAACTGCAGCATCTTGTCCGATAACATGTGATTTAAGATCATCAGCAAGACTAAGAAGTTGTGATTGTTCTTTTTCTTTCAAATCACCGACAGGAATATTGGTTTTTTGTTCCACAATGGCTTCGATATGTTTTTCTGTGATGACAGGCATATCTTGGTCTTTGATGGTTTGTTTTTGCATTTCCTTGTATTTGGCAATTTGATCACGGAAATAGGCAGCTTTTTCAAAGTCTTCGTCACGAGTAGCTTGAGCCTTGAGGTTTTCAGCCTCAATCAAACGTTTGTCGATATCTTTAGGATCAACAAAGTTGAGGGTCAAGTTCATCTTAGAACCTGCTTCATCGAGAAGGTCGATGGCCTTGTCTGGCAAGAAACGGTCTTGAATGTAGCGGTTGGACAATTCTGCAGCTGCAGTAATCGCTTCGTCCGTATATTTGACGTGGTGGTAGTCTTGATATTTAGGCTGAATCCCACGCAAAATAGTGATGGTTTCCTCAACCGTTGGTTCGTCAACCTTAACTGGTTGCATACGACGCTCTAGGGCAGCATCTTTTTCGATGATGCGGTATTCGTTGAGTGTTGTTGCTCCGACCAGTTGAAGTTCTCCACGAGCAAGGGCAGGTTTTAGGATGTTTCCAGCATCCATATTGCCATCACCAGCATTACCAGCTCCCACAATTTCATGGATTTCATCAATAAATAGGATAACATCCTGACGTTGACGAATTTCTTCCATGAGTTTTTGCATGCGTTCTTCAAATTGGCCACGGATACCAGTCCCTTGAACCAGACTGACCACATCAAGACGGATGACTTGTTTGCCTTGGAGTTTTTGTGGCACGCTACCGTCTACAATTTTTTGAGCTAGGCCTTCAACGACAGCAGTCTTACCGACACCGGGTTCACCGATGAGGACGGGGTTGTTCTTGGTACGGCGGTTAAGGATTTCGATGACACGAATGATTTCCTCGTCACGACCAATGACAGGATCAATATCTCCACGACGAGCGATGTCAGTGATGTTAATGCCGAACTCTTCAAGAAGACCTTGTGGCTGTTGAGGAGCTTGTTGGCGTGGTCCTCCTGGACGGCCTGGCCCCTGTGTATTGCCACCGTTTCCTCGGTTACCTCCTTCTTGTGTTGGAGGTGTATTGGGAAGATCGCCGTTAGAAGAACGGAAGTTATTTAGGTCGCTGAAGAAATCGTCGAAGAAGTTGGAACCTCCTGTTTGATTGAATTGATTGAGGGGGTTCTCTGGATCGGATTTCATGATTTTATAACAATTTTGACAGAGGTCAACTTGTTGCTGATTACCATTTACATTGGTATACAAATGAATACTAGCTTCATTAAGGTTACAGTTTTGACAGAGCATATCAGTACCTCTTTTCTATCTGAATTGGGAAAGATCTTTATTGAAAACAATCTTGGTCAAAAAAGGTCAAATCTATGACTCCATTATAGCATGCGGAAGGTAGATTGCAAGTAAAAAGCATCTAGGTTTGGCACTCTCTTAACAAGAGTGCTAACATTGAATTTTAATTCAAAAACGCTTGTCTAAAATGTATAAATATTATATAATATTTTTATATTATTCAGAACGAAAGAGAGATACCTATGACACAAGCTAAATCATTTTTGAAAGAAATCGACTTTACCAAGCAGGAACTTGAGGAGTTAATCGATTTATCTATAAAATTTAAACAGCTAAAGAAGGAAAGAATTCCGCATAAATATTTAGATGGCTTAAATATTGCCCTGATTTTTGAAAAAACATCTACCAGAACTCGCTCAGCTTTTACAGTGGCTGGTCAGGACCTAGGTATGAATGTGACCTACCTTGGTGCTGGAGACATTCAGTTAGGTAAAAAAGAATCTGTAGTTGATACAGCCAAGGTGCTTGGTTCTATGTTTGAAGGAATCGAATACCGTGGTTTTAAGCAAGAAGATGTCGAAGAGTTGGCTAAGTACTCAGGTGTTCCGGTCTGGAATGGTTTGACGGATACCTGGCATCCAACGCAAATGATTGCGGATTTCATGACTTTGAAGGAGCGTTTTGGTAGTTTGGAAGGTTTGACCATCGCCTATATTGGAGATGGTAGAAATAATATGGCCAACTCACTTTTGGTCACTTCGGCTATTTTAGGCGTTAATGTCAAGATTATTGCCCCAGAGGTGCTGCAACCCGAAGATGAGATTGTAGCCCTAGCTCAGAAACATAATAATGGTGCCGATTTAACCATTACAGATGATATTTCAGAGGTCAAGGGAGTGGATATGCTTTATACGGATGTCTGGGTATCTATGGGTGAAGAAGTAGACTTTAAATCTCGTATTGATTTACTCCTGCCTTATCAAATTAATGCAGACCTACTTGCCAAGACGGAAAATCCAGATGTCATCGTTATGCACTGTCTCCCAGCTTTTCATGATCTCAATACTCAAATTGGGCAAGAAATCTATGACAAATACGGTTTGGCAGAGTTAGAAATCACCGATCAAGTCTTCCAAAAATACAGTGATATCATCTTCCAAGAAGCTGAGAATCGTATGCATTCTATCAAGGCCATTATGTACAATTCCTTGAAAAATATTTAAAATTCCCCCATTTTTCCCATAAGTGTGATAAAATAAGTAAGAAATACACAATTAATAGGAGAAATAACATGGAATCACATTTGGTGAGAATCATTAACCGTCTTGAAATGATGGCGGCTGATGGTGGTAATTTGAAACGTAATTTTGAACGTGAAGGAGTGGTTGTTGCCGAAGTATCATTTAGCAACGATCCTGAAAATGGTCCAGTTTTCACATTGCGTGACGTTGAAGCACGTGAATCTTATTCATTTGATAGCATCGACTTGATTGCAATGGAAATCTACGATTTGCTTTACTAATAAATCATTTGGGGACTTTACAAGGTTCCAAAAATTCAAAATGCCTGAAACTCGATAGTTTCAGGCATTTTTATCAGGATGAAAGCATCGGGTAATGCTTGTATGGGTTACCAAAATAGGCAGTATTTGAAATCATTGACAAACCTTTTGGGAAGATGTCATCTTAGGAGGACTTGAGGTGTCTTGCTTGAGAGATTTGATAGCGATGTCTATAACTTAGTTTTTATACTGAAATATCGCATTTATAAGAAAATACTTTATTTTTATACAGTCTTCTGATATAATATTGAAGAATATTAGTAAGGAGTATCTAGATGAATTTTTCATTTCTACCGCAGTTTTGGTCTTACTTTAACTATGGTGTCTTAGTAACAATTATGATTTCGGTCTGCGTGGTCTTCTTCGGAACCATCCTCGGGGTTTTGGTATCCTTGGCCAAGCGTTCTGGAATCAAACCTTTGGAATGGCTAGTAAGCCTTTATGTTTGGGTTTTCCGTGGGACTCCTATGGTTGTGCAGATTATGATTGCTTTTAACCTCATCCACATGAACCTTCCAACTGTGCAGTTTGGGATTTTAAACCTTGATTTGTCACGTATCGTTCCGGGTATTATCGTCCTTTCTTTGAACAGTGGTGCTTATATTTCTGAGAGCGTACGTGCAGGTATCGAGTCTATTCCTAAAGGTCAGATTGAAGCAGCCTACTCACTTGGTATCCGTCCATGGAATACCATGCGTTATGTGGTCTTGCCTCAAGCTATTAAAAATATCTTGCCTGCCTTAGGTAACGAGTTTGTCACTATTATCAAGGATAGTTCGCTCTTACAAACTATCGGGGTTATGGAATTGTGGAATGGTGCACAAACTGTTGCAACAACGACCTACTTGACTTTGACGCCGCTCTTGTTCGCAGCCTTCTATTATTTGATTGTAACAACAGCTATGACGGCACTCTTGAAACAAATGGAACAACGACTTGGGGAGGGACGTAAATAATGGCAGAAACAATTATTGAGATTAAAAATCTTCACAAGTATTTTGGTAAGAATGAAGTTCTCAAAGGGATTGATCTAGATATTAAAAAGGGTGAAGTAGTGGTTATCATTGGTCCTTCAGGATCAGGAAAATCAACCTTCCTACGCTCAATGAACTTGCTTGAGAAACCTACAAAAGGCGTTATTTCTTTTGAAGGTGTGGATATTACAGATAAGAATAACGATATTTTCAAAATGCGTGAAAAAATGGGAATGGTTTTCCAACAGTTTAACCTCTTCCCTAACATGACAGTTAAGGAAAATATCACCTTGTCACCGATTAAAACCAAGGGTGTTTCAAAAGCTGATGCAGACGCGAAAGCTATGGAACTTTTAGAAAAGGTTGGCTTGAAAGATAAGGCAGATGCCTACCCAACAAGTCTATCTGGTGGTCAGCAACAACGTATTGCAATCGCACGTGGTTTGGCTATGGATCCAGACGTTCTCTTGTTTGACGAACCAACATCAGCCCTTGATCCAGAAATGGTTGGTGAAGTTCTTGCAGTTATGCAGGACCTTGCTAAATCAGGGATGACAATGGCAATTGTTACCCACGAAATGGGCTTTGCTTATGAGGTGGCTGATCGTGTTATCTTTATGGATGGCGGTGTTATTGTCGAAGAAGGTACACCACAAGAGATTTTCGACAATACTAAGGAAGATCGTACTAAGGATTTCTTGAGTAAGGTTTTGTAAGATATTCATTAAGTATGTATACATTGTTTGTGAAGGCTGGAACTTTTCTGGCCTTTTCTTTTTGTGTTCTGCTTTTCTAGAATCATTCTTGTTTAGGATAATATTGCGGAAAAAATGGATAAATATGCTATAATGATGCCATATCAAAAATAATAAAGTAGGTCAAGAAATATGCTCATATATGATGCGGCCTTAAAAACGCCTTACCGGATTCTTGGCATTAACCTCCCTAAGGATAGTCTTTTGCACTTATCTAACCTAGGGCTGGCTGCCGGTGAAATGATTGAGGTGGTAACTAAGACCAAGAACAGTGCTATTATTATCGTAAAGGGGAGTCGCTTAGCCTTTGATGCTTCGATTCTAGATAAGATTGATTTGGCACCTGCGGAGGAAGATCAGGAAAAGATACCTCTTTCTGAATTACCAGTTGGACGTTCGGCTATCGTTACTGATATTTTTTCAGCAAATGAGACCAAACGGCGTCTTATGGATATGGGAATTACAAAGCGTACTCGGGTCTTATTGCGTAAGGTAGCTCCTTTGGGAGATCCTCTAGAAATTAGCTTGAGAGGGTATGAATTAACCCTACGCAAGTCGGAAGCGCAAATGATTAGTGTGGTCATGCTGGACGAGGGAGAGGAAAAATGACAGAAATTGCATTAATAGGTAATCCTAATAGTGGTAAAACCAGTTTATTCAACCTGATAACAGGGACCAATCAGCGTGTTGGTAACTGGCCGGGTGTTACTGTAGAACGAAAAAGTGGTCTGGTCAAAAAGAATAAGGATTTAGAAATCCAGGATTTACCAGGGATTTACTCAATGTCACCCTATAGCCCTGAAGAAAAGGTAGCTCGTGACTATTTGTTGAGCCAAAGGGCCGAAAGTATTCTAAATGTGGTTGATGCGACTAATTTGGAGCGTAACCTTTATCTGACAACGCAGTTGATTGAGACAGGTATTCCAGTCACTTTAGCACTTAACATGAGTGATGTTTTGGAGGCTCAGGGAAAACAGATAAATATTGATAAATTATCTTATCATCTAGGCGTCCCAGTAGTAGCTACTAGTGCTCTCAAACAAACTGGTGTCGATCAGGCAGTGAAGAAGGCAGCTCATACGACAACCTCTACAGTTGCTGACATTGCCTTTCCAATTTATGACGATAAGTTAGAAGCTGCCATCTCACAAATTTTGGAAGTCTTGGGAAATTCGGTGCCACAAAGGTCTGCGCGTTTTTATGCCATTAAACTCTTTGAACATGATGCTTTAGTTGAGGCTGAGCTAGACTTGTCCCCATTCCAACGAAAAGAAATCAAAGATATCATTCGTATCACTGAGGAAATTTTCACAGAAGATGCGGAGTCAATTGTCATTAATGAGCGTTATGCCTTTATTGAACGTGTTTGTCAGATGGCTCAAAGTCATACGGAAGATTTTGCCCTGACCTTGTCAGATAAGATTGATAGGATTGTTACCAACCGTATTTTGGCTTTACCAATTTTCGCAGCAGTTATGTATTTGGTTTATTTCTTATCTATCCAAACTGTTGGAACCATGTGGACAGACTGGGCTAACGATGTGCTTTTTGGTAAGTATGTTCCAGATTTGGTAACTTCTGGTCTTGACTTTCTTCAAGTTCAGGACTGGCTTAAGTCTTTGATTATTGATGGTATCGTCGCTGGGATTGGGACAGTACTAGGATTCCTTCCTCAAATTTTTGTGCTCTTTATCTGTTTGGGTGTGCTTGAGGACATTGGATATATGAGTCGTATTGCCTTTGTTATGGACCGTATTTTCCGACGTTTTGGGCTTTCTGGAAAATCCTTTATTCCCATGCTGATTTCGACAGGTTGCGGGGTTCCAGCGGTTATGTCTAGTCGAACTATTGAAAATGAAAGGGACCGTCGCATTACCATTATGACGGCAACCTTCATGCCTTGTTCGGCCAAGTTGGAAATAATTGCCTTGATTGCTGGAGCTTTCTTCCCTAGTAACTCATTAGTAGCACCAAGTACTTATTTTATTGGGATGGCTACCATTATCTTATCAGGTATTGCCCTCAAAAAGACGAGTTTTTTGGGTGGCCTAACCAGTCCGTTTATAATGGAATTGCCTGCTTACCATTGGCCTAAAGCCATGTCAGTTTTGCGCTATGCCTTTGGTAAGGCTATGAGTTTTGTCAAACGTGCGGGAACCATCATTTTCAGTTTAACGGTTCTTATCTGGTTTATGTCTAACTACAACTTTACGCTACATACGGTAGATACGGAAGCCAGCATTTTGGCGACTCTCGGTAGGAGTTTGTCTTGGATTTTTGATCCGCTTGGATTTGGAAATTGGAAGGCAACAGTTGCGGCTCTTACAGGCTTAGCTGCCAAGGAGACTGTTGTTGCCACCTTTGGTATTCTCTATCATAATAGCAGTGAAGCTGGTTTAGCTGAGGCTTTACGAGGAGATTATTCTTCCCTAGCAGCTTATTCCTTCTTAGTCTTTAATTTACTTTGTGCCCCATGTTTTGCAGCTATTGGAGCTATTAAGCGTGAAATGGCCAATCTTAAATGGACGGTTGGTGCTATCGGTTTTCAAACAGGCCTAGCTTATTGTGTGAGTTTAATTCTTTATCAGTTTGGCCAAGTTATCCTATACGGCAAGTCAATGACAATTTGGACTTTTGTTGCTTTCTTGCTGTTAGTGACCATGATTTATTTTGTGGTTCGTAAACCACGTCAGATTAAGGATCAAATCATTAGTTTGGATAATCTTCAAGAAGCCCATATTTAGGTTTAGGAGGAATTGTTATGTCAACGTTTATCATTGCCTTCATTATTTTTGCTTTGGCTGGCCTTGGCATCCGTCACTATATCAAAGGAAAAGGTTCTTGTGGCGATTGTGAGTGTTCTTGTCCGGTTAAGGAAGAAATGTATAAGGCTAATCGCTAATAATATATAGAAAAATGGTCTCTTAAATGAATAAGAGACCATTTTCTTACGATTGTAAGAAATGTATAAAGGTATGTAGGTTGGAAGTATGATACTATAAGATAGATAAATAATCTAAATTTTTAACAAAAAAGGGAGATGTATAAGGAATGGTTTTGAACAGAGAGATTGTCCTAATTCATGGGACCTGGTGTGATGGCAATGTTTGGGGAGAATTTGCGACAGGTCTACGTCAAATGG